>JAGWRX010000160.1 GCA_028876395.1 Acidobacteriota bacterium | reverse complement strand
CGCCACCCGCGCCGCATGGCGCAGGGTGAGAGAACTGGCGGCGAAGTTGGCGGTCAAAAGCTCCAGGCTCCAACCTGCGCGGAGCTGCCCCAGCCGCTCATAGACATAAGCGAAGTGGCCCATGGAGGCAGCGGGATGTGCGTAATCCGGAACGGGCGCCCTGCCCAGGCGCAGCAGAGCCGCACTTTCAATGGAGGCATCCAGCAGCGAAGCGGCCCCTGCCACCTGCGCTATCAGAAAGCGGCTGGCGGCGTCTGCGGCGCCAAGGCAGCTCTCCAGCTTCCTGGGCAGCTGCTCCATTTCGACGCGCCTGGCGAGGGCGGTGGCCAGCGTCTCGCCGCGGCGGCGCACCAGCACTGAGGCCACCCACAACTCGGCGGCGCGCAGTTCCTCGAACCCTGCGAGGCTTCGGTCCAGGCAGGCGGAGCGGCCTGCGCAGGCCTCGGCCTCAAGATGCTCAGCCAGCGCCACGGTGCGAGCGATGAGCAGGTCAGCGTGTTCCAGCAGGACGACCAACTGGCGGCCGCGAGGCGTCTCCGCGCGCTGCTCGGCGCGTATGCCCGCCACGGCCTTCCAGCCGCGCTCCACGGCCTGGCGGACGCGATATTGGTGATGCTGGGCCAGGCGGTGCCACAGGGCGGGGTCCGACTTGCGCCGGTTCGGCTGCTCAGGCCCGGCGAGGCTGGCCACGGACGCCAGAAAGGAAGCCAGCTCCCGGTAGCAATCACCCACGGCGGCGCGGGCAGGGCGATAGGCATCCAGCGGCCACAGAAACAGCGAGAGCAGCGCCGCCCACGCGCCGCCGGCCAGCAGCATCAGTGCCCAGCCCAGGGCAATCCGCCAGGAGGCGGCAGGTGTGCCCACGCCGCAGATGAAAATCACCTGTACCAGAATGCCGGCGGAGGAAAAGGGCTGGCCGAGCACGGCCAGGTAGCTCCACAGGAAGCACCAGACTACGGTCACGGGCAGCGCCCAGTGCAGGCTGCCTCCGGCGATGGAGCCCAAGAAGAGGCCGGCCGCGCCGCCCAGCGAAAGCGTCACCAGGCTGCCCATGCGGGAGCGGTAAGGGCCGCCTGTGTCGGCAAGAATAGCTTCAAATCCGCCCAGTGCGGCCCAGCCCAGATTGGGGATTCCGGCCAGATCGCCTAGGACCAGCGGCGCACAGAGCGCCACAGCGGCGCGCAGGCCGCGCAGCCAGTCCATCTGGCGGGCGAGCGCGACGGTGCCGGTGCGCAGGCGGAACCCGAGTTGGCCGGCGGCCTTCATGGCTCGGTCTTCAAGCTTCCAGCCTCAGTGCCGGAAGTGGCGCATGCCGGTGAAGACCATGGCCATGCCCAGCTTATCGGCGGCGGCAATCACTTCCTCGTCGCGCATCGAGCCGCCTGGCTGGATCACGGCGGTTGCCCCGGCGGCGGCTACGGCCTCAAGGCCATCGGGGAAGGGGAAGAAGGCGTCGGAAGCGGCGACTGTGCCCTTAAGCGGCAGCACGGCCTTCTGCGCGCCGAAGCGGGCGGCGTCCACGCGGCTCATCTGGCCCGCTCCCACGCCCACGGTCTGCCCGTCGCGAGCGTACACGATGGCGTTGGACTTGACGTGCTTGCACACGCGCCAGGCAAAGAGCAGGCTGCGCAGTTCCTCCGTGGTGGGCGGCCGCCAGGTGACCACCTTCAGCTCGGCCTTGCTCACGCGGCCAGCGTCTGCATCCTGCAGCAACAGTCCGCCGGAGACGTGCTTGACGACGGGCCGCGGCGGCGCGGCGTGGACTTCGACGAGGCGCAGGTTCTTCTTGGCGGCGAAGCGCTCCCGGGCCTCGGGCGTGAACGCCGGAGCGGCGATGGCTTCGACAAAAAGCTTGGCAATCTCCTCGGCGGCTTCGGCGTCCACGGGGCGGTTGATGCCGATGACGCCGCCGAAGGCCGAGACGGGGTCGCAGGCCAGCGCCTTCCGGTATGCCTCCAAAATGGTGCCGCCGGTGGCCGCGCCGCAGGGGTTGGTGTGCTTGATGATGGCCACCATCGGCTCATCAAACTCCTGCGTCAGTTCCCAGCAGGCGTCCAGATCCACAAGGTTATTAAAGCTGAGTTCCTTGCCCTGAAGCTGCGTTGCTCCCGCGATGCCCAGACCCGTGCCGTCGGCGTAGAGAGCGGCGCGCTGGTGGGGATTCTCGCCGTAGCGCAGCGCCTGGGCCAGGGGGAAGTTGATGCGCAGGGTCGTTGGGAAGGCTGTCGGGTCGGGCGCAGCCGGCAACTCGGGCGCGGGAGCCTCGCCGATCTGGTCAAGGGTGTTGGCGATCGCCGTGTCGTAGGCAGCCGTGAGCGCAAAGGCCTGCCGGGCCAGCCGCCAGCGGGTCTCGCGGCTCAGGCAGCCGCGCGTGGACTTGAGTTCCTGCATCAGCGCGGGATAGTCGGCGACGCGCGTGACAATGGCCACGTCTTCAAAGTTCTTGGCGGCCGAGCGGACCATCGAGGGGCCGCCGATGTCGATGTTCTCGATCAGGTGGCCGAACGCGACGCCGGGCTGCGCAGCCGTCTTTTCAAAGGCATAGAGGTTCACCACCACCATATCGATGGGCTGGATGCCGTGGGAGGCAACGGCGGCTTCGTGCTCGGCGTTGCCGCGAATGTAGAGCAGCCCGCCATGCACGCGAGGGTGCAGCGTCTTGACGCGGCCGTCCAGCATCTCAGGAAAGCCGGTGAGGTCGCTGATGTCCTGCACGCCGAGGCCGGCCTCGCGCAGGGCGCGCGCCGTGCCGCCTGTGGAGACCAGTTCCACGCCAAACTCTGCCAGAGTCCGGGCAAGATCCACCAGCCCGGTCTTGTCAGTCACACTCAACAGCGCCCGCCGAATTCGCTTTTCCGTGCCCACAGTTTCGCTCCTAAGGGTCCTGCGTACCCGGAGGCCCAGTGCAGGGCCTCCCGTGGCATGGACCATATACCAGACTACAACCATCGCCCGCTTGCGACCCAAACGCGCGGGCGCGCAGAGACTGCGGCTGATCAGGCAAGCATCGGCCGCCCTGCTGCTCGCCGAAAATGCATTACGATGAAAGATATGGGCAGTTATCCCCCCGCTCCCGAACCGGAGATTCTGCTTCCGGGGCCAGGCTCCGATGTGCCGCAACCGCCGGTGCGTCGACGGCCGCAGTGGGCTTTGTCTCCAGCCACGTATCTTCTGGTGGGCATCAATTGCCTGGTCTTTCTGGCCATGGCTGCGCGCGGAGTGAGCCTGGGCAGCCCCACGGGAAATCAGCTGATGCAATGGGGAGCAGGTAACGCGGGCGCCGTGCTGAACGGAGGCGAGTGGTGGCGGATTGTAACCGCCATGTTCGTCCACGTGGGCATTCTTCACCTGGGGCTCAATATGTGGTGCCTCTGGAACCTGGGCCTGCTGGCCGAGCCGCTGCTGGGTTCTGTGGGCGTGGTTGCGGTGTACGTCCTCACGGGCGCGGCGGGCAACATGCTTTCCACATTCGTAAACTGGGTGTCCTACCACGGCGCGGGCAGCGCGGGCATGGTGGACTACGGCCCAGTCGGCGCGGGCGCTTCAGGCGCGGTCTTCGGCATTGCCGGGGCATTGATCGTGCTGCTCAAGTCGCGACGGCTGCCCGTGCCGCCGTTCGAACTGCGCAGGTTGCGCAAGTCGGTAATCTATTTTGCCGCGGTCAACCTGGTGATCGGCTTTTCCATCAGCTTCGGCACCAGGGTCATGGGTTCGGGCTTGAGCATTGACAACATGGCGCACCTTGGAGGCTTCACTTCCGGACTGCTTTTTGCCACGCCGCTGGTACCCAGACTCGGCTCGCCTCGCAGGCTGTTTGAGAATCGCCTCCGCATCGCGTTCTTCATGGTGGTCGGGTTGCTGGTGCTGTTTGGCTTCTTTCTGGCGCAGTTGCCGGGATAGAGTCCCGCAGCAGCCGATCCAGCGGCCTCCGGCATTGTCGTCGTTTCCGCCGGGCCTGTGCGAAAATGCAAGCTACGCGCTGGCCTTGCACACCAACGCACTGGAGGAATCCCATGGAACGTCGTGATTTCATCAAGCAGGCTGCCATTACAGCGGCCGCCGTGGCCTCGAGCAGCCAGCTCAACGCTTCGGCAAAGACGCCCTCCAACCCCATCGCCCGCCGCACCCTGGGCAGGACAGGCGAGCAGCTCTCCATCATCGGCTTTGGCGGAATCGTGGTGATGGACGAAACGACCGGCGAAGCCTCGAACATCGTGGCTGAGGCCGTGGATCGCGGCATCAACTACTTCGACATTGCGCCCAGCTACGGCAATGCGCAGGAGCGGCTGGGGCCGGCGCTTGCGCCCTATCGCAAAAATTGCTTCCTGGCCTGCAAGACTGAGGGCCGCATGAAGGACGACTCGCGCAAGCAACTGGAAGAGTCGCTGCGCCTGCTCAAGACGGATCATGTGGATCTCTACCAGTTTCACGCGCTCACCAAGATGACCGACCTTGACAAGGTGCTGGGCCCGGGCGGCGCGATGGAGACCATGGAGGCTGCAAAGAAGGAAGGGAAGATCCGCTACATCGGCTTCTCAGTCCATTCAGCCGAGACCGCGCTGGCGGCGATGGACCGCTACAACTTCGACACCATACTTTTCCCGCTCAACTGGGTGCTGTTCACGCAGGCCGGCTTTGGTCCGCAGATTCTGAAGAAGGCCCAGGAAAAGAAGATGGGCATCCTGGCGCTGAAAGGCATGGCCAAGACCGTGTGGCCGGCTGGGCAGAAGGACCACCCCCAGCCCAAGTGCTGGTATCAACCGGCTGCGTTTCCCAGTGAGGCATCGCTGGGGCTGCGCTGGACGCTGAGTCATCCCATCACGGCTGCCATTCCGCCGGGGGATGAGCGGTATTTCCGGCTGGCGATGGACGTGGCGCAAAACTACAAGCCGCTGGAGGCCCACGAAGAGCAGGCGTTGCTGGCCGGCGGGCACGGCGTGGAGCCGATCTTCCACCTGGGCAACGACGTTTAAGCGCCCGTCTAAAACTGGAACACCGAGACGGTTGGTCAGAGTTGGAGCCTTGAGCTCGATCTTTGACCAGCCGTCCCGGTGTTTGAAGCAATCTGCAACGCTGCGCGACTGCGCGCTGCTAACGCACCGCGGTGGCGGCGAACTTCTTGACCATGGCCAGCAGAAGCTTGCGGTCGCTCTCATTCAGATTGGACGAGTAGCGGCGAATCTGCGTGAGAAAGCGCAGCTCGTCATCTGAAAGCTTTTGCGTGTTCAACTGACGGCCAGGCGAATCGTCGGAAAAGAAGTGGGCAATGGGCAAATCGAGAGCCGCGGCAATTTTTGAAAGTGTATCCAGCGAAGGAACGGTGTGACCGTTCTCCACGCGCGAGAGATAGCAGCGCAGAAGCCCGGTCTTCTTCTCGATGTCTCCTTGCGACAAACCTTTCTGGAGCCTGTGCGCACGGATGATGGTGCCGATCTTCATCATGGGAGAGGTCCTGTCTGCAAGCCGGCTGGCGATACTTCCCGGTTAGCTACCAGAGAGTTATTGGCTTAAGGGTTAACATGCCCCGCTGCCGAATGCAAGCGAAAATCGTACCGCGGCCCGAAGAACGCGAGGGTACGAAAGGGCAAGAGTGGAGCGGACAGCCGCCATTTTCCAAGTTCCGCGGCGAAGAATCTCAGCGGGATATGGCTGCGATGCGGGCTGCGGCCCTGACGCCGGAGCATGGCCTCCGCTGCGCAAGCCTGCTTGCCAGCCACTCATTCTGGGGGATCGCAATCGCCTGCTGACGGGCCATCAGGGGCAGCAGGCGCATCGGCCGCCGCGCCGCGATAAGGGCAGTGGCGGCAGCCGGAGCCGCAGCAGTATCCGCGTTTCATGTGATAGGCCGCGGTAAAGACCATGTACGGTCCATCGAAGTAGAAGTCTTCGGGAGCGAGCGCGGGCTGCATTGCCGGCGAATTGCGGTCCATCTGTCTATTCTCACCCATCGGGCTCCGCGCCTTCTGCCCTGGCGCGCCGCGGTTAAAATGGCAACATGACACTCACCGCGCAGGATCGTGCCCGCCGGATAAAAATCATTCTCTTCGACGTTGATGGCGTTTTGACCGATGGCAGCATCTGGCTGGTTCCCGCGCCGGGCCCTGCGGCCAGCAGCCCGGCGACGCAGGCACACCTCTCGCAGCATGATGGCCAGGCCGGCTTCGGCATTCAATCCACCACCATGGTGGAGGCCAAGGGCTTCAACGCGCACGACGGCACAGCCATCTCGCTGGCGCGGCTGGGCGGAATGAAATGCGGCGTCATCACCAAGCGCATCAGTGAAACCGTGGCCCTGCGCGCCCGCGACCTGAAGCTGGAATTCGTGTACATGGGCCAGTCCTTCAAGATGCGCGCGGTGCGCGAAATCATGGAAAAGGAAGGCGTGACACTGGAAGAGATCGCGTATGTGGGCGACGACGTGATTGACCTGCCGGTGATGCGCGAGTGCGGCTTTGCCGTGGCCGTGGCCAACTCCCGCGAGCAGGTAAAGGCTGAGGCTCACTACGTCACGCAGAATCCCGGCGGCTACGGCGCGGGGCGCGATGCCGTCGAGTTCATTCTTCAGGCCAAGGGCGTCCTCAACAAAGTCATTGAGGAGTACATCGACGAGCGCAATCCCATGGCGCCTTCGATGGACATCGGCAAGGGCGGCGACCTGGCGTAGCGCGGAGGGTGCCGGTGTGGAGGACCAGCCTAGGTTGCGCGCAGCAGGCTGAATACAAGCACCGCCAGCACAATGAGGCTCACCCCCACGTAGAGGTGATCCCGCTCAAGATAAAAACCGGCAACCGCCATGGCCACACGCGCTACCGGCGTGGCGATCAGCAGCAGCAGGCCGAACTGGATCAGGCCTTCGCTTTGCAGGTGGGCCGCCGATCGCGCGATCCCTGCGAGAGTCGTTACGTCCGCCCCTTCGATTTCAAATGTGTGATAGCTGGCCTTCTCTGTATGATGCTGGAAAAGGTAGAGCACACCGCCCGCGAAAACAATCACGGCCGCCAGCAGGACGCCGGCGCGCAGCAGATTTCCAATAATATTCTCAAGGTGGCGGTCATCCATGTTCGTTAGACCTTTCCCAGAATGCCATTCATGATCATTTCAATCGCCAGCAGCAGAATCACGCTTCCAAAGATGATTCGCAACGTTTTTACGCGCGCATGCACCAGCACCTTTGTGCCAAGAAAGGCGCCTCCAAGCACTCCCAGCATCACGGGCATTGCCACGCGCGGGTCGATGTATCCGCGGCTCAGGTAGACGCCCGCGCTGGCCGCGGCGGTGACGCCGATCATGAAGTTGCTGGTTGTGGTGGACACTTTGAAGGGAATCTTCATCGCGCGGTCCATGGCGATGACTTTAACGGCTCCGGACCCGATGCCCAGCAGCCCTGAAAGCGCGCCCGCGCCAAACATCAGGCCAAATCCCGCAGGAACGTTTTGCACGCCGTATTTCTGGGGTGCGCCGTTCAATGGATAATCGCCGGCGAGTCGGAGGCGCTTTGCAAGCGAGTCGGATTCCATCGGAGGTCCGGTTTCCGGGGATCCGTTGAATAAAGACTGATAGGCGGACTGCAACAGCACCAACCCGAAGATGATGGCGATGACATGGGTGCTGGTGAACGCGGCGAGATAAGCGCCGAGGATGGCGCCCACCGTGGTGGCGATTTCCAGCAGCATCCCGATGCGGATATTGGAATAGCCCTCCTTGACGTAGGCCGCCGCCGCGCCCGACGACGTGGCGATGACGGAAATCAGCGATGCGCCAATGGCGTACTTGATATCAACGCCCAGTGCAATGGTCAGCACTGGAACGATGACAACGCCGCCGCCCAGGCCCGTGAGCGCCCCCAGGAACCCTGCAAGCGCGGCCACGGTCCAGACCACGAGTGTGAACGACATGGCTGTCATTGAATAAACCTGTTCTGCGTGAACACTTCAGTGTATCTTGGAGGCCCCACGGCGTAGTTTATGCGGCCCTGCTCCGGGCGCAACTCCCCTGCAGGGCTGCGGACTGGGGCGTTTGCTCGCTGCTTATATATCTTTGACGGCGAATTGTTGCACGTGGTTGTCTGCCGTGGAATTGCGCGCGGCATTTGGAAAAGAAAGAATCCGCCGAATGCGGCTCGTCCCGCCGGACTCTTTGCTTGACGTCCCGGCCGCCGGACACCCTTAGGCGCGAAACACCCTGTTGAATGGAGCTTTGCGCAGCATGTAGATTACGCGCTCACAGGCTCAAGATGCGCGGTAAAGTGACGCAGAAACGGAGCCTCGTACGTCAGCCGCATGCCGCGAATCCTGTCGCGATTCTTCCATACTTCAAGAATGACCTCCACCACATAGTCAATGTGGCTTTGCGTGTAGACGCGCCGGGGAATAGCCAGGCGCACCAGGTCCATCTGCGCTGCCGACGCGAACATAAGGGTGCCAATCTCAACCGAGCGGATGCCGCCTTCCAGATACAGTTCGGCTGCCAGCGCGACACCCGGAAACTGGTCGGCGGGAATGTGCGGCAGGAAGGCGCGCGCGTCCAGATAGATGGCGTGCCCGCCCGGTGGCTGGACAATCGGCACGCCCGCGGCCGCGATGTGATTCCCCAGGTACGCGGTTGAGGCAATGCGGTAGCGCAGGTAATCCTCTTCCAGCGCCTCCTGCACGCCCACGGCGATTGCCTCCAGGTCGCGGCCGGCCAGGCCGCCATACGTGGGATAGCCCTCGGTAAGAATCAGCAGGTCTTTCTCCTGCTGGGCCAGCAGATCGTCATTGGTGCAGAGAAACCCGCCGATGTTGGCCATGCCGTCTTTCTTGGCCGACATGGTGCATCCGTCGCCATAGCGGAACATCTCCTGCGCAATCTCTTTGGGTGTTTTGTTTTCGTATCCCTTCTCGCGCAGCTTGATGAACCATGCATTCTCGGCAAAGCGGCATGCGTCAAAGTAGAGCGGAATGCCGTGCCGTTTGCACACCGCGCTTACCTGGCGAACATTCTCCATGGATACCGGCTGGCCCCCGCCTGAGTTGTTCGTAACCGTGAGCATCACCAGAGGAATGCGCTCGCGGCCGTTGCGCTGAATGAGCGCCTCAAGCGCGGCCACATCCATGTTGCCTTTGAATGGGTGCTGCAGCGCGGGCTTCCGCCCCTCTGGGATGAGGAGATCGACAGCCTCCGCGCCCACGAACTCCACATTCGCGCGCGTGGTGTCAAAGTGCGTGTTGTTGGGCACGATGTCGCCCTTCTTGCAGGCCACTCCAAACAGGATGCGCTCGGCCGCGCGGCCCTGGTGCGTGGGAATCACGTGCTTGTAGCCGAAGATGTCCTGGACGGATTTGCGAAAACGATCAAAGCTGCGGCTGCCGGCATAGCTTTCATCGCCCTCCATGATGGCGGCCCACTGATGCGTGGACATGGCGCCGGTGCCTGAATCCGTGAGCAGATCGATCAGCACATCGTCGGCGTGCAGAAGAAACAGATTGCAGTGCGCGGCATCAAGCAGCTTCTCGCGCTGCTCGCGGGTGGTCCAGCGAATGGGCTCAACGCTCTTGATGCGAAAGGGCTCGATAATGGTCTTCACGGACATAATGGGTCCTCACGAATTTGCTTGAAGCGGCATTCCGTGGACGGCAAGCATTATTGCAGCCGGAGCGCTTCCTTGTGTTCACATTGCCTTTGCTGTCATGCCACCGTGCTTGAAAGCTGCGCACCACAAAGTCTAACTCCGCCAGTTGCCGCTGCTCGCCGGGGTCCTGGCCCTTGCAGGGTGAGGCGCGCCATAGGAACAA
This sequence comes from Acidobacteriota bacterium, assembly GCA_028876395.1. Lineage (GTDB taxonomy): Bacteria > Acidobacteriota > Terriglobia > Terriglobales > Acidobacteriaceae > Telmatobacter. Next base: position 7,058 of record JAGWRX010000160.1, on the reverse strand, counting down.
CCTATAGGAGTCTGAACGCGATCGCGGCAATGACCGTGGGCGGCAATGCCGCCAAAGCCCACCCAATCGGATTGACGGCTTCATCGTCAAAATGCTGGCGCAGGATGGCCAGGCCAGCCGGATTGGGTGCGTTGGCAATGACGGTGAGCCCGCCGCCCGTCACGGCTCCCACCACCAGGGCATACTTGAATTCTCCAGAAAGGCCATTCACCAGTGAGCCCAGATAGGTCACAGCGGCATTGTCGGTGAAGGCCGTCAGTGCGGTTGCGCCAAAGAACACCGCATTGTTGCTCATGCGCATCAGCGCCGGTTGAAGCCACCACTCCTGTTGCCCGCCCAGAACGACGAGCCCCGCAAGAAAGAAGGCAACGAGCAGCCCTTCACGCAGGATCAGTCGGTCCTGATGGCTTTGGTAGGCGTGCGCCACGCCCAGAAAGAAGAGAAATATGCCCATGAAGATTGCCGGGTGATGCGCGAATGCGACAATGCCCGCAAGAAAAAGCAGATGGACGATAACGAGGGCGAGAGGCACGGGATTTGCGCCAGCGCCGGCAGGACGCATCGGCAGGTTTGCCAGTTGCTTGCGGAACAGAAGCGCGGAACTGAGGGCGTTGACCGCAACGGCGATGGCTGCCTTCCAGCCGAAAACCGACATCATGAAGCCGATGTCCCATCCCCACTTGCGCGCCACCATCAGCACCGGCGGCGCGGCAAAGGGCGTGAGCGTGCCGCCGATGGAGATATTCACGAACAGCACGCCCAGCGTCGCGTACTTCAGGCGGGTGGAGATGCCACGTGAGAAAAACCGGTCGGCCACTATCAGGGTTGCCAGCGTCATGGCTGCGGGCTCGGTGATAAACGATCCCAGCAGCGGCACCAGCGTCATCACGACGATGTAGAGGCCCATGCTGCCGCGCAGCGGAATGGCACGCGCCAGCAGCCATGCGCCTTTCGTGGCTGTTTGCAGAATCGGCCGCGTTCCCGCAATCACCATGATGGCAAACACAAACATCGGCTCGGTGAAATTGCGCGAGTCAATATAGCTGGTTGTCGCTGCTGCGCCATCGATGACGAACATCGTCACGGCCAGAACCGAGGCCCAAAGCCCGAACACTACCTCCACCTCGCCGAGCAGATGCCACATGCCGGCATGCGCGGGCCGAGCGTGCGCCATGTGCTCAAAGAACCGGGTGGAGAAGGTGTGCAGGATGGCAACCGCAAACAGCAGAGCACCTATCCACTGGATTGCTGTTGGAGTCACCTGCTTCTCCTTGTCGTTTCGCTTCTTCGTGACCTAGCGGATTTTATCACCGCGTTGTTCAACCAAAAGGAATCGCGACCGCGCGCCGCTGAGCCTGATCCCCATTCGATTCGCTTTTCAAGGCCGACAACTGTCTGCACCAGTCTGTATATTGGGGTGTGCCTGGGCATGCTTCCCGCCCCATCCCCACGATCAGAGGTTTCCATGCGGCGTCGTGATGTAATTAAACTTGCAGCGTATGGCGCTGGAGCGCTGGCCGTCAGCCGATCTACGGCCGCACTGTCCCGGACAGGTCCGCCTGCCCACCCGATCATCGACGCGCACATCCATCTGTTTGACACTTCGCGCCCCGGCGGCGTTCCCTGGCCTGAAAAGGACGACACAGCGCTCTACAAGCCCGCGCTGCCCGAGCGTTATGTTGCGCTAAGCGCGCCCTTCGGCATCGTCGGCGCAATTGCCATTGAGGCAAGTCCTCTGGCCGGCGACAACGAGTGGCTTCTCGGCGTCGCACAGAAGCATCCTGTCATTGTCGGGGTGATTGGCGACATCATTCCAGGAACTCCTTCCTACATGAGCGACCTGGAGCGGCTCCACGCCAACCCGCTGTTCCGGGGCTTCCGCTACGGAAATTTATGGAACCGCGATCTCGCTGTCGATATCGACAAGCCGGGCTTCGTCGATGGACTCAAAGCGCTGGCCCAGGCCGGCCTTGTCTTTGAGAGCGCGAACCCCGACCCGCGTCTCATCCGGGCAGTCCTTCAAGTCTCCGAGCGCGTGCCCGGCCTGAGAATCGTCATCGATCATCTGCCCCACGCTCCGGTACCCACTGAGCAGGCCGCGCTGCGCGAGTACCGGGCCAATCTCCACAGGCTCGGCGAGAATCCGGATGTCTTCGTCAAACTCTCGGAGATCCCCGTCGTGGCAAACGGAAAGCTGGTGACGGATCAGAGTTTCTATCGGGACGCGCTGGATGCCATCTGGAATGTCTTCGGAGAGAACCGCATCCTCTTCGGCAGCGACTGGCCCAACAGCGACCACGTGGCGCCCTTCGCAGCAACGCTCGCCATTGTTCATGGATACATGGCGCAAAAATCCCCGGCGGCAGCCGAAAAATATTTCTGGAAGAACTCGATTGCCGCCTACAATTGGCGCCCAAGAAGACCCGGCCAGCCCACTCTGTAACCAAGTTGGCAACCTTGCCGAACGCTCATGGAACGAGGTGTCAGCATTGCGCAAGACTGAATCATCTCCAAGCCGGCCGGCGGAATCGACTGCCGTTGATGCGGCCGGCGTGCATGCCGCGCCGATGCATTCCAGCGCATTGGAGCGGGTGCGGGACCGGGCAGTTTTGCGAGCACTCAAGCGACTGGCGCCCTACCTGATGCTGATGTACGTCGTCTCATTCCTCGACCGCGCCAATATCAGCTTCGCTAAGCAGGCGCTTCAGGCTTCTGTGGGTATTACTGAGCGAACCTATGCCCTCGGCGCAGGCCTCTTCTTCCTCAGCTATTCGTTATGCGGATTCCCCAGCAACCTCATCCTGCACAAAATCGGCGCGAAGGTGTGGATGGCCTTCCTGTTGGTCAGTTGGGGACTGGTCTCGATGGCGACGATGTTCGTCAGCGGCAGTACATCGTTCTATCTTTTGCGGCTGGTTCTCGGCGTCACGGAGGCGGGCTTCTTTCCGGGCGCAATTCTTTATCTCACGTACTGGTTTCCCAACCGTGTGCGAGGCCAGGTTCTTGGCTTCTTCTACCTCGCTGTTCCGATTGCGTTGATTTTCGGCGGCCCATTGTCGGGTCTGCTTCTCGATATGCATCCATGGGGCGGGCTGCAGAACTGGCAATGGATGTTTCTCGTGGAAGGGTTTATGGCGGTCGTTCTTGGTGTCGCAGCCTTCTGGTTTCTTGACAGCAGGCCCTCTGACGCTGGCTGGCTTCCTGCCGAAGAAAAGCAGGCCCTCGTCGATGCGCTCGCGCAGGAGGAGAAGGATCGCCGCGCCGCGGGACCCGCGCTCCTGCTACCCATGCTGCGCGACCCGCGCGTTCTGCAATTTGTGCTCATTTACACATTGATTCAAATGAGCACCTATGGCGCGATCTTCTATCTTCCGGCGGAGATATCGGCGCTGATGCACAAGCCTGCCGGTCTTCAAGTGGGCCTGGTATCGGCCATTCCATGGATATGCGCGCTCATCGCCGTGTATTGCCTGCCTCGCGCGGCAGACAAGTGGAATGCGCATAGCGGGCTCGCGGCGCTCACGCTTCTGGTTGCGGGTTGCGCAAGCTTCGCCTTCCCCACGGCTGGGCCGCGCGTGGGACTCGTTGCGCTTTCCATAGCAGTTTCCGGCTTCATTGCCGTGCAGCCGCTTTTCTGGACGTTCCCTACGAGCTATCTGGCTGACCGCGCCGCGGCCGGCGGCATCGCCTTGATCGGCATGGGCAACCTGGGCGGATTTCTTGCGCCCACCGTCAAGGTCTGGACCGATGAGTATTTCCACTCGCCGAGGGCAGGCTTGTATCTGCTCGCGGCGTTCACTGTAATCAATGCGGGCTTGATCGCCTTGGTCAGAAATCGCAAGCCCCTTGGCGGCGCGCAGTAATGCCGGACCCGCGGGGAATTCACCAGGAAGAGAACATCAGCGAAGGCAACACGCGGAATTGAATGCGTCGCGTTGCCGATTCGTCGTGGTCCGCTGCTTTCTTGCTCAAGCGCGCGAAGACGGAACACAATAGCTTCGAGACTCCGCGTGCTTCTATGCAAAACAAAGGGCGGCAAACCAGAAACGGTTTGCCGCCCTTTATTGATGCAGCTCAGGTGTGACTTATGGAATGTAATCCACCTGCGTCTGCGCGGAGTTGCCGTTGCTATCCTGCACCGAAATCTGCCAGTTGTACGTTGCGCCGCTGGTCAGGCTGCCCACGGTCGGCGTACTGCCACCTCCCGTCGGATCCGTGCCCCAGGTAATAGACGTGATGGTGCTGTCAAATCCATTCAGTTTGGAGTTATTGCCGGGTATCTGCCAGATCGTATTCCCGTTCGAATCCCAGAGATAGAACTGGTAGATGTAACTGCTGGCGCTGGATGGATCGGTCCAGGTAAACGTCGGCGTCGTGCTGGTGCTGCTCGTTCCCTGGGGTGCGAGGTTGGTGGCAAAGGCGTCGAGGACAGCACTTACCGTGGCAGTCAACGTCTCTGACGTTCCGTCGCTGTATGTGACCAGGAACGCGTAGGCATCGCTCGTGGTTGGCCGGTCGCCGTTAACGCTGATGGAGTAGTAAAACTGCGGAGTCCCGCAATAGGTGCATGCGGCGATATCCACTGGGTTGATGACATTCGGGCCAGACGTGAGTGTCACCGCCACGGGCAGCTTGTTGCCTGCCCTCACGTCGAAGCCGAGGCTGTAGCCGGTGTTGGTGCCGGACGTGGAGGTCAGCTGGTAGTGCTGCGTGGTGACTGTGGCCGTGCTTCCGGCGCTGGGCAACGTCAAATTCAGCGTCGTATTGCCAGAAACGCTGGTTGCGCTGGAGCCATTTCCGGCGTTCGTGTTCGTGATGTCGCCCGCATCCACCAGTCCATCATTGTTCTGGTCAATGATCCCGAAGAAGTAGTAATTCGACCCAGTGGGAACCTGAACTGTATAGGCTTGCGGACTCGATGGGCTTGCGATCGCATCCGCGTACACTGAGCCTGTATTTTGGTCATAGAAGCCGACATACAGGGGTCCGGTGGCGGTTCCCGTAAAGGTGACCGTGCCGGAGACTGTATTGCCGCTGGTGGGTGCGCCAATGGTGATGGGTCCAACGGTTGCGGACCAGCTGCTGGTCGAACTGCCGGCCGTGCCCTCCGCGCGGAAGTACAACGCGGAGCCATTCGTGAGGCCGCTCAGTATCCAGATATTCGCGCCGCCCGAGCCGGTTGCCGCAAAGGTCTTGCTGCCCGCGACCGAGCCGAAGGAAGAACTCGTACTCCATTGCACGGTGTAGGAGGTTGCCATTTCCACGCCGTTGCTGTCAGTGATTGGTTTGAAGTTGAGAACGGCCCCTCCGCTGAATGGGCTTCCACTCTTAAGCTTCGGCCCCGTGGAGAGCGAAGCGGCTGCCGGATCGGCCATCGTAACGGCGGCGCCGGTGACGTTTGCCGTTCCCACCGTCACGCTGGCTGTGCCTGACGGGTCGTTGGTATTCTCAGCGCCAAAGCCCAGGGTGTCCATGCCTGCGGCCAATGTGTAGCTGCCGGGCGCTACGCCGCGAATGGTGAAGGACCCCGGTGCGGCAATTGTGGTTCCCGTTGAGTTGCTGTTGCCGCACGTAGTGCTATTCAGTGCCAGGTAGACCTTTCCTGTCTTCGATCCGGAGTAACTCACCGTGCCGGAGACGGTATAACCCAAGACCACCTGGAAGTTTTCGCCTGTCAGAGCTGAGTTGTTAACTGAGATGCTCTGCGTCGCGGGATAGAACACGGAACTTGGCCCTGAGATCGACGGAGTAATGGTGTATGTGCCGTTGGGCACGCTCGCAAAGGAGTAGTTTCCACTGCTGTCCGTCGTCGTGGTTTGAACAGGACTCGTGTTGATGCTCACCGTGACCGCTGGCACCGTCCCGTTGCTTCCGCAGTAGTTGTTGAGAGTGATCTGGCCGCTCACCTGCGAGCCGGCGCTGTTGACGGTAATGGAATAACTATCTGGGCCCGCTGTGGTGTTGGTGCTGTCTTTCACTGTGACGTTCGATAGCGAGACGGAGGTTGTCGTGGTCGGCGTTCCGCTGATGCTCAGCGTGCTGCCGCCGGTGTTTGTGGCGCTCAGACCATTCGACAGGGCGAGCGGAGTCCCGGTGACCGTTGTGCCGTTGATCGTCCACGTATAGGGCCCCACTCCGCCCCCTGCGTTGATTGATCCGCTATAGGACTGGTTGACGGTGCCCGACGGCAGGGAACTGGGGTTGGTCGAAGGCAACGTCAGCGGGGCATACACAACGATTGTCAGGGAAGCGGTTGCCGTGTTGCTGCCTGAATCCGTGACCTGCACGGTGAAGCTGGCTGTTCCTGTGCTTGCCGGGGTTCCGGAGATGACGCCGGTGCTGGACACCGCCAGGTTGACGGCGGCAAGGCTGCTTGCTCCGGCGGTCACAGTCCAGGTGTAACCCGTTCCAGTGCCGCCCGCAGCCGTCAGAGTCTGCGAGTAGGCAATGCCCGTATACCCGGCAGGAAGACTCGATGTAGTGACCGTCAATGCGGCGTAGACAGTGACGGAGAGCGTGGCCGACGCCGTGTGGCTTGCCGAGTCCGTTACCGTCGCGGTAAAGGTTGCAGTTCCGGCCGCAGGCGTAGCGCCGGAAACCACGCCTGTGCTGGCGAGGCTCAGGCCGATGGCCGCCAGGCTGGTTGAGCCCGCTGAATTGACCGACCACGTGTAACCCGTGCCCGTGCCGCCGGTCGCCGCCAGCGTTTGCGAATACGCCACGCCAACGGTGCCCGAAGGCAGCGTGGTGGTGGTGACCGTAAGCGTTGGCTGTACGGTCAGCGAAAAGGTTCCCGAAGCCGTGTTCGATGCCGAATCCGTGACCGTGATGACGATGTTGAAGGTGCCGGAGGCGGTCGGGGTTCCTGAGATAACGCCTGCGGTGGAGAGGCTCAAGCCTGCCGGCAGCGATGATCCGCTGGCCGCCGCCCATGTCCACGAGTATCCGGTGCCTGTGCCGCCCGTGAGCAGAATCGCCAGGCTTTCGAGATCGTGGATCGCCTCGTTGCGCAGGCCGGCTTCGAACACGGGGCCGATGTGCCAGAACAGGAACACGCT
>JAGWRX010000159.1 GCA_028876395.1 Acidobacteriota bacterium | reverse complement strand
TGAAAACGCGTGAAAGCCGCCTGGATGTCCTTCACGGCCAGGGGTTGATTGGTCGAAAGCAGCAGCGCCTTCAGCACTTTCTTCAGATTGAACGCCATGCTTGGATAGTCGCGACGAGTGATGGGGCGGTGATTCGTACAGGCAATAACGAAAAGGAAATGCGGAGTGCGGAATGCATGGTCTTTTCCCGTGTACGTGGAAGTGGTTATCGGACAGCAGCGTGATTTTTCGGTAGACAATGGCGGCGGTTTTTGATCGGGTTGGCTGGGATGAACTCGATAGCTTCCGATGCGATGGCAACCGACGTCGATTCCAGCACGCCGCGGGCTGATGGTGAGCCGGTGGTGAGGGTGGCCGAGGCCGACGAAGTCGAGTGGTTCGACGCGCAACTGCGGGACCACCACTATCTCGGAGCAGGGCGTCCGGTGGGCGATTACTTGCGGCAGATCGTGGAGGTGCGGAGCCGGCCCGCCGCTCTATTGGTGTGGGGTCCGGCGTGCTATGCGCTGAAGGACCGAGATCGGTGGATTAACTGGAGCGCACCTCAGCGGGTGGAGCGGCTGAAGCTGATCGTGCAGAACCGCCGTTTTCTGATCCTGGCCGAAAGAGGGGCCGAGCCGAACCTTGCCTCGCGGACGATGGGAGCGGCGCTGCGGGCGCTGGCCGGGCAGTGGCAGCAGCTGCACGGGTATCGGCCGTTGCTGGCGGAAAGCTTCACTGATCCGGAGGCGTATGCCGGGACGTGTTACAAAGCGAGCAACTGGGAGGCGGTGGGTTGGAGCGAAGGCTACAGCCGGCATCGCGCGGACTTCTACGTGCCCAACGAACGGCCGAAGCGACTGTGGCTGCGGCCGCTGGTCGTCGATGCCCGAGCGCAGCTGTGTGCCGTGACGCTGCCACCGGAATGCCAAGGCGGGGTGATCGCCCCGCCGAGCGGTGTGCTGCCCCTTTCCCAACCGCAGATGCTCTCGTTGTGGGAGGTTTTGCGTGAGGCGCCCGACCCACGGGGCAAGAACGTGCGCTTCCGCATCGGGGCGGTCTTGACGCTGGTCGCGTTGGCCCTGCTTGCCGGTCGGCGTGATTTTTCGGAGATCGCCCGCTTCGCCACGACCCTCTCGCAGCGCCAACGCCACCTGCTGGGCCTTCCTCGCAAAAAAGGTACGAAGATGTTCTGGGAGGTGCCGAGCTACTCGGTGTTCTACCAACTGCTCTCGCGGATGGATCCGGATCGGTTTGCCGCTTTGCTGGCTGGCTGGCTGCAAAGTCATGCCGGGCAGTTGCCGCAAGCGCTCGCCATGGACGGCAAGATGATCCGTGAGCATCTCGGGGTGCTCACGCTGGCGCAGCACGAAGACGGCGCCCCCCAAGCCGTCGCCTTGTTCGATCAGAAAGAGGGCACGGTGCGGTCCGAGCAGACCGTCGCCAACGCCCTGCTCGAAAGCCTCCCGGCCCTGGACGGCAAGACCATCACCGCTGACGCGCTGCATACGCAGAAGGCCAACGCCCGCAGGATCGCCGAAAAGGGCGGCGAGTACCTCCTGCAGATCAAGGCTAACCAGCCCGCTCTGCTCGCCCATGCCCAAGCACTCGATGCGCTGCCACACACCCCCTTTTTGTCCAGTCCACCAAGGGACATGGCCGATGCGAAAGCCGCGCCCTGCACGCCTTCTGCGTCGAACCCGATGCCGTCGGCTTCCCCTACGCCCGCAGTCTGATCGTGGTGCGTAGTCACATCACGCGCCCCAAGACAGCCATCACCACCACCGAGACCCGCGCCTATCTTTCCAGTCAACTGCCCGACGAGCGCACGCCCGCGCAATGGCACGGCCTCATCCGCGGCCATTGGGCTGGCGTCGAAATCCGCAACCACTGGCGCCGCGATGCCTGCTGGGGCGAGGATCGTTCCAGAACCCGCCGACCCAACGCACTGGCAAACCTCGCCCTCCTGCGTAGCGCACTCCTCGTCCTGTTGCCAGAACACTACCCGGACCGCTCCTTACCCGTCCTTGCCGAAATGTTTGCAGCCAGCCCCGCCGCCGGACTCCGCATCCTCCGCGCCAAATGAGCTCAAAACAAAAGACCATGAGTCATCCTCGGAGTCCGTTGCTGGCGGCGCCACGGTCGTCCGTGAACTGCTGCTATTCGCCGGCGTGCGTGAGCGCGAGCGGGTCCCGACTGCCTTCTGGATAAGCTCCTTTTGCTGCCGCGCCAGGGCGTCGACGGCGAGGGCAAGTTTCCCGATTGTTTCATGGTCGGCTTCGATCGCCTTTCGCTGCCGGTTGAGGTATGCGGTGAGTTCCTTGTCCAGCAAAGACCCCGAGTCTTTGCGGCTGTCCGTGACACGTGGACCCACGAGGATTTTGTCGGATCCCGACGCCTGCATGCGCCAATCGGGCGTGGTTTCCGCCCTATAGACGACGTGTTCCTCGTGCAGCACCTCAGGGTCGGCCGGATCAATGGATCTCCCGA
>JAGWRX010000158.1 GCA_028876395.1 Acidobacteriota bacterium | reverse complement strand
GGTCCCTTTCACGGCGATAACACGGGTTCAAATCCCGTCGGGGACGCCAATATAATCAACATCTTACATAGAAGATAGCGGCTCAGACTTGCTTTGTACGTCACTCATACGTCATAGCGCGCCTTGCCAGTGCCGTTTGATCCGTTCGCAGCGTTCGCTTGCTGTGAGAGCCTGCCTGGACACCCCCACACCCCTAGCAGCAATCCGGCGAATCGTGGGGATACCACTCCGTCAGTCCGGGTCGCATAAGCAAGTTGGGGCATACCCCAATATCGTAGCGAGCCGTATACTCGCGTTGAACTGAACAGGGGGCGAACGTGGAGGGATGGAAAATCTATATTGAAGAGGCTCGAACGCAGGTTCGGTTTGCCGAGAAATCTTATTTGGAATTTGTGCGCTGTCGAGACGCGAACGACTGCGAAGGGGTCTTCTATCACCTACATCATTTCATCGCTCACGTTGCAGCGGTTGAGCGGATTCTGAACCCAAAGGCGAATTCTCCACGGGCAAGTGTACTAGCGGGCAAAGTGAATCTTGACGGGATTGACATTGCGCCAGCCCGTACAATGAGAAATCATTTGGAGCATTTCGACGAACGACTTGATAAATGGGTAGCGAATCATCAAGGCTATGCGTTCTTCGACATGAACATAGCGACAGGTTCAATCGGGTTTCCATATCAATTCGCGTTACGGGCGCTTGATGGTGATACCCTGCGTTTTCTAGGCGAGGAATACAACCTGCCCGAACTCCGTGCTGGAATCCTTCAAATTGATCGACACTTAGCCTCGCTCGAAAAACAGTGACGCATCTTACCGGCTGGCGGGCGTAGCATTGAAGGAAATCGCCGCGTTGATTGGACAAGCCGCAATGCTGGTTCAGCACTCCAGTAATTGAAAGGAGCTTCAATGTCGATCATTCCACAGGCAGCATTAACAACCGTGCAAATTGTCAGCGGCCTAGCTGCGTCTGCGAAGAATGCCGTTGATCTAGCGAAGTCAACATCGAACACCGAATTGAAAGGCGCAGTGAGCGAGCTTTACGATTCCGTTCTCGATGTGAAGGCGCGTGTGCTTGAACTTGATGAGGAAGTGCGCATTCTAAAAGCGCAGCTTGTACAGAGAGACGAAATCGAAGGGCCAGATGCAAAGTTCGGATACTTCTGTTTCAAGGGGAAGCCAGATGCGCCACTGTGCCCGAAGTGCTATCAATCTATACCATCGAAAGTTGTAAACATGGGACCACGGGATCAGCGTGCTGGTGGAGTAATGCGATTTTGCCCCGTTTGCAATTTCAGAGTTACTGAAGAAAGAGCGCACTCCATCAACAGGCAGATCAATTACAATCCGTATTCTTAACCAAATGGGCAGCGTAAGCGTATGTGAGTATTTGCAGTTTCCACCAGCGTTCACCTATATTCGCCGATCATTAAATTTGCATCCTGTCTCAATATGAGCTACTGTCCCATGAGTGCCAGTCGGCACTACTGCAACAGGTAGCACCTTCCCAGTCGGGAACGAAGGCGAACCAGTCGGCAAGCCCGGATCAAACAAACTCCAACTTTGATTCGAAATAGCCCCAAGTGCGCAGCCCTATTCATCGAGGCGGGTTAGGCGTGGCCGCAGACGAGTGCGTGCTGTTCAACTGCGCGCATAGTGCAAACTCCTGCTCCGCGCGATCAAGCAGCGCCTCTCTGCGGTAGATCTGTCCAAGCTTGAAGTGCAGGCCGGAGATTGTCGGTGCCAGAGCGACAGCCCGCTCAAGCTCCCTTTGCGCCTGCGGCAGATTCTGCTGCGCCATATACACCTGGGCCAGCTCCTCGTGCACTTTGGGATTGTCCGGAGACAGCGCAGCGGCCTTTGTAAGGTAGGGCATTGCCTTGTCGAAATTGTTCTGACTGGTGAACAGCGTGCCGAGATTCAAAAACGGCTGCGCATCCGCTGGCGCATTGCCCTGCCAGTCGATCGCGCTCTGAAACGCTGCCTGCGCCTTCTCGGGATGACTCAACTGCAGCAAGGCCAGCCCTAGATTGTTCTCTGCCTCAACATGGCGCGGATGCAGACTGAGCACGCGCTCAAAACACGAAACCGCCGCAGTAAAGTTGTTCTCGTTGAATTTCGTCCGTCCCAGCAGATACCACGCATCGGCGTCATCCGGCTTCTCCACCACAACCGCAGTGAACCACTTGTCGGCATCGCCGTAGTCGCCCAGCATCACGTAATCCGAAGCAACAATCCTCAACTCATCGGCGTGCGGGTGTTGCAATGCCGCGCCGGCCGTGAACTCCGCCAGAGACTCCGTCGCCTTCTTATCCCGGAACAAAACATATCCAAGCAGAAAATGCGCCTCTGCCGATGACGGATGCGCCTGTGTAAAGCCGCGCAATACCGCCTCGGACTCTGCCAGCTTTCCCGCGGCCAGCAGTGAGCGCGCTTGCGCCAGCGGGTCCGCGGACTGCTGACCCGCGGCTGGCAGGGCCCAAAGAATGGATAGCGCCAGAAGCAGTTGCTTGATTCCTGGACTCATCATTCCCATCGCATGATCGCCTTCGACACGTCGCGGCTCAAATGCCTGGACACCTTAGTGGGCCGCGCTTTTGATTGCGCTGGCATCACTTGCCTGCCCGGCGACCGCCGCGCTTGCCTCGCGCTGCAGTGTTCCATACGCGCGCATTTCCTGCTGCGCTTCGGCAACCTTGCCCTGCGCTCGATAGACAGAGGCCAGCAGGAAGTGAATGGAGGGCTCGCGCGGGCTGTCCTTCTCTGCCAACTGCAGATCGGGCAATGCCTCCGGCTGCCTCCCTAATCTCACCAGCGCCCGTGCGCGATCCACGCGTGCCTGCATGAGCGTTGGGCAGCGATCAATCGTCCGATTCAATTCGGCCAGCGCATCCTCGTTCGAGTCATTGGCCTCGAGCATCGAATTCGCCAGCTTCCAGCGCGCGATGCAGTTATGCGGATCGTTCGCCAATTCCGCCTTGAACTCTCCTTCCGCCGACTGCCACTTGCCGATATACCAGTAGGCTTCGCCCATGTGCATGTGCGTGCCCGGCGCATGCGGGGCCAGATCGATCGCCTTCTTGAATTCAACCAGTGCGAGATCATAGTTGTGCATGCTCTCGTCGATCTCTCCGGCAATCTCGTGCGCCACAACGGAGTTGGGGTCGATCTCGTTGATCTTCTTGAGCGCGTCTTCCGACATTTGCAGATACGTCTTGCCCAGCAGATACCAGGCCTCCTGGCTCTTCGGATTCCTTGCCAGAACGTTATTCAGGTGCGCTGCCGCCTCGTTCAGTTTCTTGGCATTAATAAGTAAATGCACAAGCATCATCTCGATCTGGTCATCTTTGGGATTCGCGCGCAGAGCAGCCCGAAGAAGCGGCTCCGCTTTCTCATCGGCGCCCAGTTGGAAATAGCTCATTCCAAGCATTGCAGAAGCAGTCGGCATTTCCGGATTCAGTTCCAATCCGTGCTTGAGCACCCCTGCGGCATGCGCATAGTCATGCTCATTGAAATAAATCATGCCGAGGTTGTTGTACGCCGCCGCCAGATGGGGAGCAAGCTTGATGATCTCCTGATATTTGTTGATCGCCGTGGCATCGTCGCCTTGCTGCCTCGCTGCTCTGGCCTCTGCATAAAGCTGTTGAACAGCAGGCGTCACCTCATCGCCGCCCTGCTGGGCGCGCGCTCCGCATATCGGCATAACGAGCAGGCATGCCGCCAGAAACGACGGCGCAATTTGCAGCCACGAGGCAGAGCGAACAGCGTTCATGATTGGTCATTATAGTTGATTTCAAGCCACCAGACGCTGTATCAAGGGCCGCACAAACAAGCCGCGGACGCTGCTCCATCCGCACTGCGGGAGATGGCAACGTCGCGACACTCGTTATCGCCAATGCGCTGCGTTCCGCAACGCAAGAGTGGCCAATTATGTTTTCCGGGCAGAAAAAAGCCGGACTGCATGCGAGCAGCCCGGCCTTGTCAGGAGAAGTGCAAGTGGTTCAAAGTGCGATGAAGCCGCACGCCGGCAAGACTAGAACTCAAGTCTGAAGCTGACCTGCCCTTGGCGGTTCGAAATGTTTGAACCCTGGCTGAGAACCTGGCCGAACGTGCCGTCACTTGCGTTGGTATCAGGCCCGTTGAACTGCGTTCGGTTGAAGGCGTTGAAGTAGTCCATCTGGAGAATTCCCTGGAAGCGTTCACCCATGTAGAAGTGCTTCCTCATGTTCAGATTCTCCATTGCAAGGCCCGGATTCCTAAGCCCTCCATAGTTCCTTTGCGAGTTGCCGATAACATACTGCGTCGGAGTAAGCGTGAAGGCAGTCGGGTTGAACATCTGCGCAGAGCCGATCTTGCCCAGGAAGTAATCGCGTGCGCGGTTGTAAGAGCCCGTACTCGCGCTGACCGCGCTGTTCCTGTCCGGACGGTTGAAGCCATTCGGGAACGGTGAGCCATTTTCATACACACCGAATGCCGTTCCTGACTCATAGTCCAGAATCCAGCCCATCTGCCAGCCGCCCACAACGTTGCCCAATTTGTGGTTGTTGACAAATTTCTTGCCGGGCCCGATCGGCAGTTCGTACGTTCCGCTCACCTTCAAAGTCTGCGGCTCGTCCGAGTTCGATACGGCCCACTCCGGCTTCTGGTTGTACTTGTTGATGCCGCCGGAGGTGAAGCTCGAGAATCCACTGCTGGTGTTGTCCATCAGGCGGGAAAGCGTATAGCCCGCCAGGAAGGACAAACCATCGGTGAAGCGCTTCTCCACTTCAATCTGCGCGCTCTGGTAGTACGTGGTTCCGTAACCTTCAAAGTTATTGAAGATATACGAATACTGTGGGTAAGGCGTAAGGGCCTGCGCCACGGTAGCCGACCCGCCGAAGTCGTTGACGAAGTTCGTATACGGCAACGCAACTCCATCCACCGACGTCTGGCCGGGCGCGAACGTATCTGCCAGTTGCGATCCGTACTGCGCGTCGTACTTGGGATTCATCTGGTTGATGCGATTCAGCTGGCTCGGCAGGTGAACAACGCGGTTGCCAACCCATGCGCCGGTTACAAAGACGTTCCACGGCAGTTCGCGCTGCAGGTTCAGGTTCCACTGCTCGCTGTACGGCGCATAACCGTCATTCTTGTTGAAGGCGTTGATCTGGTTTCCAGCGCCGAGAGCAGCGCTGAACGGCGTTGACGTCGGGTTGGGCAGGATGTTGGTATCCCAGCTGCCGTATGCGGAGTTATAGCCGCCAGTGCTGTTGCGCGTGAACGAACCAACCAGCAGGTTGCTGTAATTCACGGCAACCTTGTTGGTGCCATACTCATAGGCGCCGCCATCCAGGAACGCGATATCGGCTCCGCCCTGCAGCACGGTCTTGCTGTTCAACTCATAGGCAAAGCCAAGGCGCGGCCCGAGATGCCCCCAGTGGATGTCCGCGCGTGTGTACCCTGCGCAGCCCGTGCAATCACCGAACATCGTTGCGCCGCCAGGAATGTTGTCATACGCGGGGCTCTTGGCATTCGGATCGAAGAAGACAATCAGGTTGTTGTTCTCTGTAAACGGAACCTGAATGTCCCACCGAAGTCCGACGTTGACCGTGAGCCGCGGAGACAGCTTGATGTCGTCCTGAATGTACGGCGAAATGGCCCGGTTGCGCAGGCGAAGTTCCTGCGAGTTGCTGCGGTTCGCCTGATCCGGAATACCAAGCAGGAAGCTGGCAAAAGCGCTGCCGTCGTATCCGAAATTTGGGTCGTTGATGTTCTGGACCGAAGTCGTCCGCTGGCTGAAGCTGAAGTGCCCGCCTTCAGTCTGCTCTTCGTTGTCGTCCTGATACGAGCGGCGGTATTCGCCTCCGATATTGAAGGTGTTCCGCCCCTTCGTCCACAGCCAGTTGTTGACAAGTGCGATTCCCAGTTTGCGGTTGATCGACTGGAGCCATGCGCCGCTTGTGCCCCAACTCGTCGGTGAGTGCGCGCCGTCGAACGTAATGTTCGTCGGAATGGTGCCGCCTGCCACAGCCGGGAAGCTGTACTTGGTCTGGTTGTACTGGTTGTTGATCTCCCCGATCCATCCAGCGCCTGCGGTCATCACCAGATGGGACGAGATGGCATTGCTGTAATTCAGCAGGAACACGCTGCCCAGTGCAGGCTCATACTTCATGCTGTTCAGCGGGTTGGGCGCGATGACCAGAGGGCTGTAGTCAAAGCTGTAGTTGCTGAAGCTGTTGCGCCATTGGCTGTAGTGGATGCTCTGCGTAGCCGTGATGTTGTGGTCGATCGTAAAGCCCCACACATGCTGGATGTGCGGATTGATAAAGGGAGCGAAGCTCTTGTTGCTGTCCAGCCCGCCAACACCGCTTCCCGGACGATCGGGATTTGGGATGGCCGAGATGAGCAGCGCTGAAGTCGGGCTGATGCGACCCGGACAAATCACGTTCAACTGGCCATTGCATTGAAACTGCTGACCGGTCAGCGGATCGTAAATCGGAATGAGCTTGCCGGTGCTGCCATCCACAAAGTCGCTGAAGTTACCGGTCTTCTCCTGGGCCGTCGGCACAGTCGATACAGCCGTATCTTCGTTGTTCTGCTTGTACCACTCCTGGCTGTAATAGCCGAAGGTCTTGTTGCGGCCGTCGTAGAGATGCGGAATCCTGATCGGTCCGCCGACGCTGAAGCCGTAGTTGTTCTCGTGGTCCGAGGGCGGCGTGTTCGATCCACCCCATGCCGGGCCGTTAAAGAAGCCAACTGAATCGAACATGCTGTTACGGTTGATCTCGAACAGATCGCCGTGGTATTTGTTCGTGCCCGACCGCATCTGATAAGTCAACGCGCCCTGGCCCAGACCGTACTGGGCTGAGAAGGTGGAGCGCTCAACGCGGTACTCCTGCACCAGCTCGAATGGAGGATTGAAGTTGGTGGTATACCCTTCTGTCTCAGGCTGTGGCGCGGGAATGCCGTTGTAGACGATTTCCTGCTCAAAGTCGACACCGCCGCTCACGCGATGGGAGAAGGTGTTGCCCGTGGTTCCAGGTGCAAGAAACTGCATCTGGTCAATCTGGCGGCCGCGCCCGGAAACCTCGTTCGGCAATGCCTGCACCACAACCGGCTCGATGGTGCTGCCCAGTTCAGGCTGCGTGGTATTCAGCGCAATCTGATCGGCTACAACCGAAACCGTCTCGTCCGTTGCGCCCGGCTGCAGCGTGAAGTCAATGGTTGCTGTCGTGCTGACTTCAACCGTGACGTTCTTCTGCACCGCTTTCTTGAAGCCGGCGGCCTCAGCCGCCACCGTGTATTTCCCAGGCAGAAGTCCCTTGAGCGAGTAGGTCCCCGCGCTGGAGGTAATCGCCTTGTTCTGAATCGAAGTGTCCTGGTTGGTGATGGTCAGATGCGCAGACGCAATCACCGCTCCGCTCGTGTCGGTAACTGTACCTGTAAGGCCGGCGCTGGCCTGCGCAAACATAGCGCGCGGCGCTGACAGAACCAGGCATGCGATCACGATGCCAATGGCGGAGACAATACGGGGAATTCGGATTGTCAGATGCCGCCTGAGGTTCTCCTGCAGTCTAAGAATGGGTATCACTTGGTCTCCTTCCTGGTGCTCCATCTTGTTGCAAGTTCTTTTCAAGCCGTAGTCGCAGATTTCGACAACGCGTCGATGCTGGCTGGCTTTTTCTTGTTTTATGGAATCGATACCACTTCGGAAGTGGTATCGATTCCATAGCGGCCAAATATACTGGCCCGAATGCGCCATGTCAAGAATATTTTTGAAAACCCCGGAAGCTGCTGCCCAGGCCCGCGATGGCCCGCGCCAAAACGCATCCCTCCGGCCCTTGCCCTCTGCCTGGCCGCAGCTATCCTCCGGAAAGCACAAGGGATAAATTTCGCACGGAAAACCGCCGAAAGATGCACCCACGCTGCCTGATGCTGCCGCCTGCGTGCCCCGGCTGGAGCCATTCCAGACTCGCCCACGGACTAAAAACGTGCGGTGTATTTCATGGTTTTTGCGCGCTGTTCTTAGATGGGAAAGAAGCGGAAGAGGTTGGCTCATCCACCTCAATTTGTCGATCGCCCATGACCGCGCTGAGCTTCTGGACGATTCCGCTCGGCCAGTCGATCTCGATGGCCTGCGCCGTCGCGCTGCTGCCCAGCCCAAAATGCACGCGCGGATCGCTTGAAGAGAGATAGCCGCTCGAAGTCGTCACGGTAACCCATTGCGAGCCCTGCGCCGTCGTCAGCTTGACAACTGCCCCGATGCCGTCGCGGTTGCTCTTGTGCCCGGTCAGGTGCAGCGTGATCCAGTGATTCGTGGTGGCCGTCTCGTTCAGCAGGACGTGAGCCGCACCGCCATTCGTGCTGACCACCGCGTCGATGCGGCCGTCGTTGTTGATGTCGCCGATGGCCATGCCGCGCCCCACCCACGCGTCGTGAAAGATGTCGCCTGAAATCGCAGAGACGTCCACAAACTTCTTCCCTGTATTGCGCAGCAGGAGCATGGGCTCGCGATAGCGAAGCATCGGCGAGACCACCTGAATGTTATCCATGTCATGGCCCTGCGCCACCAGCAGGTCCTTCCAGCCGTCGTTGTCGTAGTCCATGAAGCGCAGGCTCCACCCCGAGTGAAGCTGCGATGCGCTGGTCAGGCCCGACGTCAGTGAGGTGTAGTCGAACGTGCCATCGTGATTGTTGCGGTAGAGCGCATAAATCTGCCGCGCCAGATCGGTCACCACCAGGTCCGGCCAGCCGTCGTTGTCATAGTCCGCAAAGTCGATGCCCATGCCGGCGTAGGTCTGCCCCTCGGCGTTTACAGCCACACCGGTTTCCAGACCGACTTCCTCAAACGTTCCATCCGGCTTCTGGTGGAAGAGAAACTCCGGCATCGAGTCGTTGGCGACAAAGATGTCGATCCGCCCGTCGCGATCATAGTCAGCGATGGCAATTCCCAGGGCCTTCGCAGGCTTGTCGAGCCCCAGCTTGTGTCCCACTTCGGTGAAGTGGCCATGACCGTCGTTGTGATACACCAGCAGCGTAATCGGCTGAAACACATCCGGGTGGCAGATCCCGCGGTACCCCTCGCGGTGCTCGCCGCACCACACGTCTTCCCAGTCCCAGGTCACATACCGATCCACAATCAGGTCGAGCAATCCGTCGTTGTCCAGGTCAACCCACGTCGCAGAGCTTGACCATCCGCCCCCGCCCACGCCGGCCTTGTCCGTCACATCGGTAAACGTGCAATTGCCATTGTTGTGATATAGCCGGTTGCCGCCGTAGCCGGTGACAAAAAGATCCTCGTACCCATCGTTGTCGTAGTCGGCAGCGGCAACACCCATGCCGTAGCCGACCCCCTTTAGCCCGGCCTTCTCCGTTACATCCTCAAACGTTCCATCGGGCTTCTGATGGTACAGGCGGTTCCAGTACTCCGGCCCGGTCTTTTGCGGAATGGTGCCCTTCGGCGTGGGATCGGAATAGCGCGCCCCGTTCACCAGAAAGATATCCATCCGTCCATCGTTGTCGCAGTCAAACAGCGCCACGCCCGAGCCCATCGTCTCAAGCAGATATTTGCGCGACGTGTGCAGCGCCTGGTGCATGAAGTGCACGCCCGACTTGTCCGTGATGTCCACAAAGCGCCCCGGGACGTCGGAACCTGATGCCGCCTGAGGTGAAGGTTGCGGGCTGGATACCGGAGCCTGCGCTGCCGCGTGCGCGCTCCAGCAGACGCTGAAGCAGAGCGCTGCAAACACCAGCGTTGAAGAACTTGCCCGCTCCCGCCTCATCGCTTGCTCCCGGGAGACGCTGAAGGAACTGACGCCATACCAGCCGTGCAAGCATCCGCACCGCACAATGCGCCCGTAATGCCCTTGCCCTCTGTGACGGTAAAAATCCGATCGACCGCCGGAATCTTCACGATCTCCTTCGCGCCCGATGGCCAATGAATCTCCGCCGTGCCCGCCTCCGTCGCATCGCCCAGGCCGAAATGCACCCGCGGATCATTCGTTGAAACGTAGCTTCCGCCGCTCAGCACGTCCTGGCGCTGGCGCATCCCGTTCGCTGTAAGAAAGACGGTTGCCCCCACTGCATCGCGCGGACTCCTGGGCCCGCCCTCAAGCTTCAATTCCACCCAGTGGTGGTGGTCTGCGTTCACATTCCTCAACAGCACCGGCGGCCCATCCACCGGGTTGATGATCACGTCGATCTTGCCGTCATTGAAGATGTCGCCGAATGCCGCACCGCGGCCTGACGTAACCACTGCCAGTCCCGTCCCATTCACCGCGGGAACTGCCTCAAACTTGCCATTGCGCAAATTACGGAACAGTAGCGGCCGCTGCGCGTAGGAGGTACCCCAATCCAGCCGGTCCGCCGCGGGATAGATGTGCCCATTCACAAACATCAAGTCCAGCCAGCCGTCGTTGTCGTAGTCCAGAAATCCCGTTCCCCACGAGAGAAAAGGAATCGACACTTTGCCGATGCCGGAAAACATCTCCACGTCGGTGAAGCTCGTCGCGCCTTCATTGTGAAACAGCAGCTTCGCCTCGCTTGAAAAATCGCTGACGGCAAAGTCGAGCAGCCCGTTGTTCATGTAGTCGCCAACCGCGATGCCCATCGCCGCCACTTCGCGCCCATCCTCATTCAGGCCGAACCCCGACGCGTAGCTCGCGTCTTCAAACGTTCCATCGCCGCGATTCAGGTAGAGATAGCTCAGCGTGGAATCATTGGCCACAATCAGATCCGGCTTGCCGTCGCCATTGATGTCCACAAACAAAGGCGTCAGCCCGTAGTAGCGATTCACAGTGTCGGCCACGCCTGCGCTAGCGCTCACGTCCGTGAATGTCCCATCGCCGTTGTTGTGAAACAGATGGTCCGGCTCGCCCTCAAGGTTGCGCGGTCCGCACATCACCGGTTCCCCCCGAAACTCGCAATAGGAGTACCCCGTAGCCTTGGTCTTCTCATATGGCAGGTTATTGCGGTCAAAGTGAACGTAGCCGGAAATGAACAGGTCCAGCCGCCCATCGCCGTCGTAGTCACCCCATGTCGCGCCCGCGGACCAGTTGCCCAGCGTGACGCCCGCCTTCTCTGCTACGTCCGTAAACGTCCCGTCGTGGTTGTTGTGGTACAGCCGATTCTTGCCGTAGTTGGTCACCAGAATATCGGGCCATCCGTCGTTGTCGTAGTCGGCGATGGCCACGCCAAATCCCCAGCGATCGTTCGTCACGCCCGCCTTCGCCGCCACATCAGTAAACGTTCCGTCGCGGTTGTTGTGGAAGAGCGCCGCATGAGGCGGAGTCGCCTTCCCGTCCAGCGCATTGAATGTGGAACCGTTCACAAGGTAGATGTCGAGCCAGCCGTCATTATCGTAGTCAATCAGCCCCACGCCGGATCCGTTCGTGTCGATGATCAGCTTCTTGTCGGCTGCGCCCATCGTATGGCTCCAGCCGGAGAGCCCCGCCGCCTTCGTCACGTCCTGAAAGATCACCGGGCCTGAATCCACAAAGCCGCCCGCCGTGATGGGCCGCTTCTGCGCATCGTAGACTGGCTTCTCGCCGAACCCCGATCCGCTGCCCATGCTTGACACGCGCCTCGTCGCATCCTGCGCTACAAGCGATGCGACCGGCACAGCGCATGCAAGCATTGAGGGAAGCAAAAGCCGACCAATAAGGCGACCGAACCGCGACAACAGGGTTCCTCCACCGTTCGAGTCTATCGCAGAGCCGTGGGCGCTGGCCTCATCATCCCCGTGATTCCCTTCCCTTCGGATACCGTGAAGATCCGATCCACCGCGGTCAGCTTCAGGGTTTCCTTCGCGCCTGACGGCCAGTGAATCTCCACTGAATCCACCCTCGTCGCCGCCCCCAATCCAAAATGCACGCGCATGTCATTCGACGAGAGATAGCTCCCGCCGCTCAGCACATCACCGCGCTGGCGAAGCCCGCCGGCAGTCAGATACACCGTGGCCCCCACCGCATCCCGCGGACTCCTTGCGCCGCCCACAAGCTGCAGCTCAACCCAGTGGTTGTGATCCGCGTTCACATTGCGCAGCAGCAGCGGCGCGCCATCGAGGTTGTTGATGACCACATCGATCTTCCCGTCATTGAACAGATCCCCGAAGGCGGCTCCGCGCCCCACACTTACTGCAGCCAGGCCTGTTCCCTCAACCGCGGGAATCACGGCAAAGTGGCCGTTCCCCTCGTTGCGAAAAAGCAGCGGCCGCTGCGCGTAGCTCATCCCCCACTCGGGGTGCTCATCGGCCTGCGGGTACACGTGCCCGTTCACGACCAGCATGTCCTTCCATCCGTCGTTGTCGTAGTCGAGAAAGCCGTCGCCAAAGCCGACAAAGGGCACCGTGGGAGGGCCCAGGCCCGTGCGGATGCTGTAGTCCTCAAAGTTCCCGCTGCCGTCGTTGTGGAAGACCACATTCGTATCATCGGAGAAAACCGTATTCACCAGGTCCATGTGACCATTGTTCTCGTAGTCTCCGGCGGCGATGCCCATGTTGGAAACCTCGCGGCCTTCCTCGTTCAGCGCATACCCGCTCATGTAACTCTGATCGTCAAACGTGCCGTCGCCCTTGTTGATGTAGAGATAATTCGGCGTCGAGTCATTCGCCACTGCAAGATCGGGTCTGCCGTCCCCGTTCACGTCCACAAACAGCACGCCAAGACCATAGAAACCATTGGGATCACTCACACCGGCCTTCTTGCTCACGTCGGTGAAGGTGCCGTCTCCGTTGTTGTGGAACAGGTGATCTCCGGCGCCCTGCAAGCCGCGCGGTCCGCACATCACGTTCAGGCCGCGATACTGGCACGAGGCGTAATTCACCCCTTTCGTGCCCGCCAGTGGCGGGTTCTTGAAGTCGAACCGGATGTACCCAGCCACAAACAGGTCCAGCCGCCCGTCGCCATCGTAGTCGCCAAACGTCGCCCCCGTATGATCCACGGCGACACTGCCCGAGCTTTCGTCCAGAGCCACGCCCGCCTTCTCCGCCACATCGGCAAATGTCCCATTGTGATTGTTTCGATACAGGCGATTCTTCCCTAAATTCGTAACGTACAGATCAGGCCATCCATCGTTGTCATAGTCGCCCACGGCGCAGCCCAGTCCCCAGCGGTCGTTGGCCACGCCCGCTTTTTGCGTCACGTCGGTAAAAGTGCCGTCATGGTTATTGCGAAACAGCGCCGCTTGAGGCGACGCTGCTTTTCCCGCCAGCGCATCCAGCGTCGATCCGTTCACCAGATAAATGTCGAGCCAGCCATCACGGTCATAGTCCAGCAGACAAACACCCGATCCCTTGGCCTCAATAATGAGCTGCTTTGTTGCGGTCCCGGTCACATTCCGCCAGCTTGTCAGTCCCGCCTTCGCTGCCACATCTTCAAAGACCACCGGCCCGCTTTTCACATATCCGCCTGCCGTGATGGGGCGATGCTGCTCGTCAAAGCTGGCCTTCTGCGCAGCGCCGGTGGCCATGCCCTGCTGTTGCGTCTGTTGAGGCGCTGGCAGATCGGGCACGGACTGCGCCCTGGAAGCGCAGGGAACCAACATCGCCGCAACCAAGACGCCGAAAGGCAGATCACGCACAGGCAACAGCAAGAGTCCTCCACGGCTTGCAGTGTATCGCAACCGAACCTGCCGGCCGCTCCGGAAGAAAGCACCGCCTCAGCGCAGTCGTATCATGGGGGTTGAGACCGCACTCTGCTCTTGCTCGAATCATTCCTATCAAGCCCGGACAAGGACCACTTTCTTCGTCATCATGAAAGGCATTGGAAATGACCGCGATTCACCCCGAAGACCTGCTGCAACAATTCGCAAGCGATAACTACGCAGGCATCTGCCCTGCGGCGGCGTCCGCAACTGAAGCCGCCAATCAAGGGCACGTCTCCTCCTATGGCGATGACCCCTGGACAGCCAGGGCAGCCGACGCCTTTCGCGAACTCTTCGAGACCGACAGCGAAGTCTTTTTTGTCTTCAATGGTACGGCTGCCAACTCTCTTGCGCTGGCGGCCCTTTGCCAGTCCTATCACGGAGTCATCTGTTGCGAGTCATCGCATGTCGAGACAGATGAGTGCGGCGCGCCGGAGTTCTTCTCAAACGGCTCCAAGCTCCTGGTCGCGCAGAATGCAGAAGGCAAGCTCACCCCGGAGTCCATTCGCGAGCTCGCCACCAAACGTCAGGACATCCATTTCCCCAAGCCGCGCGTCGCCACCATCACTCAATCAACCGAGACCGGCCGTGTCTACACCGTTGCGGAGTTGCGCGCAATCTCCGATGAGTGCAAATCACATGGGCTCTGCTTGCATATGGACGGCGCCCGCTTCGCAAACGCCTGTGCCGCTCTCGACTGCGCGCCGGCAGAACTCACATGGAAGAGCGGCGTTGACGTTCTCTGCTTCGGCGGCACAAAGAACGGCATGGCTGTCGGCGAAGCCGTCCTCTTCTTCAACCGCGCCCTCGCTGCGGACTTCGATTACCGCTGCAAGCAGGCCGGCCAGCTCGCATCGAAAATGCGCTTCCTTGCCGCTCCCTGGGTTGGAATGCTTGAGGGCGGCGCATGGCTGCGTAATGCCGCGCACGCCAACCACTGCGCAAAATATTTCGCGGCGCGCGTATCTTCCATACCGGGCATTCAGCTCGCTGCTCCGGTTGAAGCGAACGCTGCATTTCTCCTTGCTCCCGAAGTCGTTCTCAGTTCACTTCGAGAGCGCGGCTGGAAGTTCTATACCTTCATCGGCGGCGCAGCCCGCTTCATGTTCTCCTGGGATACCGATCTTGCTCGTGTCGATGCCCTCTGTCGCGATCTGGAAGAATGTGCCGCTCTGCGGATGTAGGCTATCCCTCGGCAACCGGGCTGGGCTTCAGTGCTTTTCTTCAGCCCGCCCGGCCCACTTGCTCCACATCTGCGGCTCCGCCAGCATTTTGATATAAACGCCCCCAACCACAGACCGCGCCTGAAAACCCACTTCATGCGCAGTAACCGTGTCATACCAGTCCGTCATCGGTACGCGGTCAGGCGTCTGATTGAGAAACGTAAAGACCGGATGCACCAGCGCCTTGAAGTCGGCCGGATCATTCGCCAGCGTGGCTGACCAGATGGTCCAGTCCAGCTTGGTATACGTGGCGCGGTTATCAAGCGGAAGTCCAAAGGGATTCAGGCGCTTCTTGTAGAAAGCGACTTCGCGTCTGGCAATTTCGCCGGGGAACATGTTCAGCCCCAGTATCTGGTCCCACACCAGGTTGTACTTCTGGCTCCATGTGCCCGGCTTGTCAAAGGCCAGGCGGTAGTGATCGCCGTCCGCCGCCATCGCGGCCCACTTGCCCGCCATCGCTTTTGCGGCAGCTTCGTATCGCGCCGCGTCCTCATGATGCCCGAGCTTCTCCGCAAGCTGCGCGTATGCGGCCAGAGCCTCGATGGCCTTGATGGACAGGTTCGTGTTATGCGCCAGGTGCCCGGCAAAGTCATCCGTGCAAAGCTGGTTCTCCGGGTCGAAGCCCTTGTCCAGCAGATACTCCGCCCACTTGGTAATCAGAGGCCAATAGTGCGCGGCATACGCCGTGCTCTGCTCCGCGTGCGCCAGCGCGGCAAACATCAGGATCATGTTGCCGGATTCCTCCACCGGCATCTGATCATCCTCGCTCACTTCGCCGCCGCCGTAGAGTTGCCCATTTGCCAGCGGATACACGCCCAGGTCGTGCGGCGCAAAGGGAAACTTCCAATGCGCCGTCTGCGCATAGCGCACCACCGGCTCCAGTTGCGCCTCCACCAGCTTCGGATTCAGGAACAGAAACATCGGCGCCGAGGGATACAGCACATCCACCGTGGAAATGGACCCGTTGCTGAAGTTCTCCTTCGGCATAAAGAAGGGGACGCCATCAGCATCCTCCACCAGCTTGTGCGCTGCGATTGCCTGCCGAAAAGCAAGCACCGCAACAGCCGCGTACTCACTGCCGCCAGCCTGCACCAGGTCGTGCTCAAGCTCTGCGTCATAGCGTACGGCACGCTTTGTGAGCGGCGCGTAGTCATGCTCCGCGCCTTCAAGCAGTGCGCTGAAGCTCGCGAACTCCGTGCGCCAATACGGCAGCAGCTTCTGGTGCATGTACTCAACTGAGTATTGATCGTCATACGCCAGCAGCACATGGCGCGTCACCGGCGATGCATCCACCTGGCCCAGCGGCAGCGCAAGATTGAGCAGCGGTGCCGATGGATGGCGGCTTTGCGGCATGCGCGGCTGATCCAGATCGTCCTCCGCCGGCAGCTCCCCATGCCGCGCAAAGCTCTCCCGGTCACTCTCATTGCCCGCCGCAGCAGCAACAGTTCCCTGCCCGTCAGGAACGGCCAGATAAAAATATCCCCAGTTGATGCGCAGGTTATCTCCCCACTGCTCCAGCATCGGCTGCCGCTGCGAACCCACGCGCAGCAGATCGAGACCCGCAATCCGCGCGCGCGACCACACAACCGCCTCGCCGGGAGTGTTCGTTGCGATGGCTCCATCTGCGTCAAGGTAGAGGGTCACATCGTGCCGCGCGCCATCGAGCGACCGCACCGTCCAGGTCAGATACGTCACCGGCCGCGCCATCACTTTCATGTCGTCCGGAAACGCAGGCGTGAAAAAGCAGAGGCTAATCTCGACTTCAGCGCTCTGCAGCCTAACAAGCGTGCGCGTGGGCGTAATTTCGCGCTGCGTTTCCTTCAGCGCGGGAATCGCCCGTTCCGCGTTGCCCAGGTAGCGATAGCTCTTCCCGTCAATGCGCGCAATGCCGTTGAGTTGCTGCGGCGCCCCCGTCCAGTGCCGCGTGGGGCCGCCCGTCAGCTCGTCAGACGTGGACCAGATGCTGAAGTACGGATCATGAACCACCAGCGGCGTAGCCGGCGCACGAAGATGCGCAGCCGCCGTCTGCTGCGCAGACCCAGGCGCAATCGCCCCTGATGCGAGCACAACGCCCGTTATCGCGCTCATCCATACCTTGCTCATGCCCTCTCCTCCGCGTCCAGTGGCGGCAGCTTGAACGTGCTCGCCGCTTCGAGCATTGTACGCAACTCGATGCTCTGTGCACATGCGCGCCGCCCAGCGCAAGCCCAACCGTGCGTAGCGGTCAAGCAGATACAGAACTGGCCTGCAGAGAATACAGCGGAAGAATGCACGCGCCCAGCAGTCCGGCTTCTGCTCCAAGTTTCGCGGGCAGCACCTGCGTGCCTCCGCAAGGCATGCCTTTTGAAGCAGGCCTGCCCGGCGCGGTCAGCGCGTACACATAGCTCCTGCGCTCCAGTTCCCTGAACATGGCAGGCGACAGCAGATCCCACGAGTTGGCCACGCCTCCACCTACCACATACAGCGGCAGGTTCAGTATGTTGATCAAGCCCGCCAGGCAGATTCCCAGCGCGCGTCCCGTCTCCGCATAGATCTCCCGCGCATCCGCGTCGCCCAGCTGCGCAGCCTCTGCAAGATCGCGGGCAGTCAACGGCCCGCGTTCGCTGTTCATCAGCGCGAGCCCGGGCGCTTTGCCCGCGGCGATCAGCCGTTCCGCGGCGTTCACCAGCGCGGTTGCGGAAGCGCAGGCTTCCAGGCAGCCGTTGTTGCCGCAACCGCACAGTGGGCCGTCGGGATGAATCGTCATGTGCCCTGCCTCGCCGCCCATCCCTGTTGCCCCGTGCCAAAGCTTGCCATTCAGAATGATCCCGTTGCCCACCCCGGTGCCGAGCGTCAGCATGCACAGCGATTCGACGCCAAGCTGTTTTCCCAGTCCCAGCGCGTATTCCGCCAGCGCCGCTACGTTCGCGTCGCTCTCCAGCAGAACCGGCCGTTGCAGCCGCTTTTCCATCTCCTCAAGCAGAGGAAACCCATCCCATCCAGGAAGATTGGGCGGATGATGAAGACGTCCAGCCGGAAGTTCAAGCGGCCCCGGCGATCCAACCCCGATACCGGCCAGTTCGCGCCCCTCTTCATATTGATGGAGCAGTTCCCGTATGGCGTCGCACATGTCATCCACCACCGCCGGCGGTCCGGCCTCAAGGCGTGTGCGCAGCGTGATGGAGTTCAGCACGCCATGCTCGGGCGTGTATGCAGCGACCCTCAGATTTGTTCCTCCAAGATCGATCCCAATCGTCAGCACTTGCGCATTTTCCAAGGCCATTTCCAATCACCGCAGATAAAAAAGATGGGAGCAGCGGCCTGCCTGAAGTCGTTAAGCGAGGGCAATGAGCGCACACGAATACCTCAATGAGATGTCACCGGCGCCCTGATTTCCGCACTGTCAATCGTTGCTCTTGGAAACGATACCACACGGAAACAGATTGCGGCCACAGGATGCGGCGTGAACCGGTTTTCCACGGGATGGGGCCCGGCAGCCGCGGTGGGAGCAGAACACGATCTCCATTGCGGGGCCCTGAAGAAACCCGGCCCGCGTAGCTCACCCGGCGATGCTCCTGTCGCCGCCCCGCCGTGCGCGCTCGGCTGTCTGGCAAGGCGCCCGGCAGTTTCCTGTTGCGGGTGAACCGGTGGCAGGTGGTATCGTTTCCATTGCCGCCCTCACCATGATATGATTCGCGGCGGTATTGCGATGGGAGTGTGCGCGCGCCTGAAACATTCGCTGCCCACGCTGAATCAGCCAGGAGAATTCAAATGAGAACTGTAACAGGCTTTGGAGTAGGCAATCGGGCGTCGGGCATCAGCTTACCGGCCGCCCTGCTGCTCCTGTTCGTTGTTGGCATGCTCGGTCAATTCCAGGCACACGCACAGACAGCGACTCAGGCAGAGGAAATCGTCAAATCACTCGGCAACCACTCCCATGCGGTCGTCCAGCGTCTCACCGAACTCAACCGCCTCCCCGCGGATGAATGGCGATTCCATGCCGGCGATCTCGCCCACGGCGAGTCCCCGGATCTGGACGACTCATCATGGCAGGAAGTGAAGGCTCGCGACTCAATCTCTGAGGACGCAGGCTGGTTCCGCCGCTCCATTGAGGTTCCAAAGAGCTTCCACGGATACGACCTCACCGGCGCGCGCATCTGGTTCTCCTTCAGGGCCTATGCCAACGGGCCAATGCCGGAGATCATTTACTTCAATGGCCGCCGCGTCGCGCTCGGCGACGATCTCGAACCCATCGTCCTCTTTGACAATGCCAGGCCCGGCGAAAAAGTTCTCGTCGCCGTCAAGTTGCTGCATACCGTCGACAAAAAGACCTTCGGCGGAACGGAACTCAAGATCGACTTCGCTGAGAACCGCCCCAATCCTGAGGATTTGCGCCTTGAGATGCTTTCCGCTGCATTGATGGTTCCAAGCATCTCGAAAAACGTGCCTGCTGATACGGCAACGCTGGAAAAGGCCATGGACGCTGTCGATCTCGCCGCCTTGGATGCCAACGAACAGGCAAAGTTCGATGCCTCCCTCAAGCAGTCGCAGTCCATCATGGAGAGCCTCAAGCCCGTTGTGCAGCAGGCCACCATGCACCTCACCGGCAATTCGCACATCGATGCAGCCTGGCTCTGGCCCTGGACTGAAACCGTCGACGTCGTCAAGCGCACCTTCAGCACCGCGCTGCAATTGATGCACGAATATCCCGACTACACCTACACGCAGTCGGCCGCACAATACAACGCCTGGATCGCCGACAAGTATCCCGAGATGAACGAGCAGATCAAGAAGCGCATCAAGGAAGGGCGCTGGGAGATCGTCGGCGGCATGTGGGTCGAGCCGGACCTGAACATGCCCGATGGCGAAGCCCAGGTTCGCTCCATCCTCGTCGGCAAGCGCTGGTTCCAGAAGGAATACGGCGTCGATGTGCGCATCGGCTGGAACCCTGACTCCTTCGGGTACACCTGGCAGCTTCCGCAGATCTACAAGAAATCCGGCATTGATTACTTCGTCACGCAGAAGACCGCATGGAACGATACCAATCAGTTCCCCTTCAAGCTCTTCTGGTGGGAGTCGCCCGACGGCAGCAAGGTGCTCACCTACTTCCCGCATGATTACGCCAACAACAACCTGAACCCCGTGCGCCTCAGCCGCGATTTTGCCATAGCCCGCGCGCACACTCCCGGCCTTACCGAGATGATGGATCTCTACGGCGTCGGCGATCACGGCGGCGGCCCCACGCGCGCTGTCCTGGACGAAGGCACGCACTGGATGCAGTCCGACAAGGTTGTGCCCAAAATGCGCTTCGGAACCGCGCAGAGTTACTTCACTGAGTTTGAAGGCAAGGTGGTTTCCGACTCGCGCGTGTGGGACTACGACTCCATCGCCAAGGGCTACGAGCCTCCGGCAGCGCCTCCCGCCGGAAAGGTCGCGATTCCAACATGGAAGAGCGAGCTCTACTTCGAGTACCACCGCGGCGTGATGACCACGCAGGCCGGACAGAAGCGCAACATGCGCAACAGCGAAGAGTGGGCCTTGAACGCCGAGAAATATGCTTCTCTCGCATGGCTGCAGGGCGATCGCTATCCCGGCAACGAACTCACCGAAGCGTGGAAGAAAATCACGTTCAACGATTTCCATGACCTCGCCGCCGGTTCAGGCATCGGAATCATCTACAAGGAAGCGCAGCAGGACTACGACCAGGTGCGCTGGGCGACCAACGAAATCTCGCAGCACTCCATCCGCACCCTCTCTGCCGGCATCAACACGCAGGTCTCGAGCGGCGTCCCCGTGCTCGTTCTCAATCCGCTCGGCTGGCAGCGCTCCGGCCCCGTCACTGTGGATGTGCAGATGCGTGAGCCCGCTCCGCATGGCGTGTCCGTGCTCGATGCCGCCAATCACGTCGTCCCGTCGCAGATCCTCAAGAACGACGCAAAGACCAATCGCTACAGGCTCCTGCTCCGCGTCGACAACGTGCCCTCCATGGGATACAAGATCCTGCACGTCGTTCCCGGAGAGAAGCCCTTCGCCAGCGACCTGAAGGCTGACGGGCTGACTCTTGAGAACGCCGATCTCAAGGTCACCGTCGATCCTCAGAATGGCTGCATCACCAGCCTCTACGACAAGAAGGCCAAGTTTGAAACCCTCGCCCCCGGCGCCTGCGGCAACCAGTTGCAGACCTTCCATGACCTGCCGAAGGAATACGACGCCTGGAACATCGATTACGGAACGCTCGATCACGTCACGTCAATCGACAAGGCCGATTCCGTCGAGCTCGTCACCAAAGGCGCATTGCGCAGCGCAATCCGCGTAACCCGCACCTGGCAGAGTTCAAAGTTCGTGCAGGAGATTACCCTCGACGCGGGCGCCGATCAGGTCAACGTCGTCAATGACATTGACTGGCACGAAACGCACGTGCTGCTCAAGGCCGCCTTCCCGCTCGCCGCCAGCAGCAGCAAGGCAACCTATGAAGTCCCCTACGGCGCCATTCAGCGTCCCACCACGCGCAACAACAGTTGGGAGAAGGCGCAGTTTGAGGTGCCCGCCCTGCGCTGGGCCGACCTCGGAGACGGACAGCACGGCTTCAGCCTGCTCAACAACTCCAAGTACGGCTATGACGACAAGGACAACGTGCTCCGCATCTCGCTCCTTCGCTCGCCCACATGGCCTGATCCTGAGGCAGACCGCGGTCACCAGCACTTCACCTACGCCCTCTACCCGCACGCCGGCGATTGGAAACAGGCGCTCACCGTGCGTCACGGCTATGAATACAACTACCATCTGCGCGCTCTCCAGGTGGAGGCCCACTCCGGCAGTCTGCCCGCGGAACATGCGTACGTAACCGTGAGGCCGGAGAACGTCGTCCTTACCGCGCTCAAGAAAGCCGAGGATGACAACGGATTGATCTTCCGCGTCTACGAATGGGCCGGGAAATCAGGCGATGTCCAGATCCAGGTGCCCGAAGGCGCCACCGCCGCCACCGTCACCAACCTGATGGAAAAGCCGCAGGGCTCATCGCTGCCTGTTTCGGACAACGTTGTAACTGTGCCGATTCACCCCTACGAAATCCTCACCGTGCGCGTGGATTATCCTCAGCACAAGTAGGACAACCCGCCGCTTCACAGGGCCTGCATTCACCTCCCGGTGGGTGCAGGCCTTTCCGTCTCAAGCCACGGATGGTGTGCATCCGCAGGAGCTGCGCTGGATGAGGTGCGTTTCAAGCAGAACGTGTCGGGTGCGCTTGGAGCGTGTCGGCAAGCCGGCATTGCGTCGGCCAAGAAGCTGATCAAAAAGAAGTTCAGCCGCGACGCGCCCTATCTCTTCAACCGGCTGCTGGACAACGCTGATCGAAGGCCGCACCGCAGAGGCGAGTTCGAAGTCGTCAAAGCCCAACAGCGCGACTGACTTCGGCACCGCAACATTCAGCTTCTGCAGCACCTCAAACGCATACGTCGTCGTGCTGTTCTTCAGCGTAAAAAGTGCGTCCGGCGGGTGCGCTCCGGCAAGCATGCTTTCAATGGCATACTCGGCAGACTTGTAATCCTTGATTGCGGTATTCAGGCTGTACGGCAAACCGGCCGCTTCCACCGCGGCGCGATACCCGCGAATGCGCTCCTGAATCGTGAACAGGGTGCTTTCCCCCGTAAGGCACACAATGCGCTTATAGCCGTGATCGATCAAATGCTGCGTCGCGGTCTTTGCTCCCTTGAAGTTGTCCGTCACAACGGATGCGATGGACGAATTCGAGACCGGGCGGTCAATCGCCACCACCGGCACTGAAAGCCGGTTGAGCAAATCGCGTAAAGCCTGGCTCTGTGAATTGGCGGGCGCCAGAATCAGTCCATCAACTCGATGGCTTATAAGTATGTTGAGATTCTCAATCTCTGTGTGCGGATCGTTATGGGAGGCCGTCACAATCAGGAGCGAGTCATTGGCGCGCGCCACGGCCTGCGCCGCCTCGGCGCAGCTTGAGAAAAACGGATCGGCGATGCTCGGAATGATCAGGCCAATCGTCTTCGTCCGGTCGCCCTTCAGCACGCGGGCCGCCTGGTTCGGCATATAGCCCAGTTGCTCAATCACACGGCGCACACGCGCCAGCGTCTTCGGACTGACGCGCGCGCCGCCGTTGATCACGCGGGACACAGTAGTCGTGCCCACGCCGGCTTCCCGTGCCACTTCGCTCAGAGTGGGTGGTGCGCTTCTCTTGATCATGTGCGCTTGGATTGCGGGCCCTCAACTGCAACAGAAGTCTATGCCACCGGAGATGGGATACACAACCGAGGGGAGCCTCCAGCCAGCTCCCCCCTTCCGCAGCGCTCCCGGACCCGGTCCGGCAGCCGCCGCCCCGCCTTGCACCGGCCCTAGGCCACAGCCTGACGCCCGGATTCGCCGCCGCTCCAAAGCCGCAGTTCCGCCTCGCGCCGCGACTTCAAGCCGGCAACTTCCCCCTCCCCCGCGTGGTCCCAGCGCAGCAGCTGGCCACCCGCCGCGTCGTATCTCCCCGCGTTCAGCTCCGCCAGCAACCTCGATTCGGCCAGCCTTCCTGCGCCGAGGTTGAAGACAAAGTCCACCAGCGCGTCAAACTGCCCCTGGCTCAGCGTCACCTTCACCAGCCGCTCGACTGCCTGCTCCGCTTCGCCCACGTCCATCAGCAGAATCGCCTCGCCCTGCGCTTCGCTGATCCCCTCCGGATAGCACTCCGGATGGACGAGCCGGTGCCCATATCCGATCGTCGGATACCCCGCCTTGTCCAGGTACGTCCGGCCGCGAAACCCCTCCGACCTTTTCAGCAACTCCAATCCTGCCGCACTCAACCGCATCCGTAGCCTCCATTCGCTCTCGAAGAAATCCCAACTGATTCCCACGCTAGCAGGATGCGGGAATTAATCTGCAAAATCGCCCGGGGCCCTGCTGCCCTTGCCCCGGTCCTGCCCCAGGCGCTCTGCCCTGTGGAAAATCGGCGCCAAATTCCTGTTCCGGGTGGCGCGAACCGTGCTAATCTTTCCCGGCCATGGATTGGCGGCGCCAATCCTCTCGCTGCGCAGCTCCCTCCTTATATATGGCGATATGGCCCAGCATGCGTCCCGCAGAGCGAAACAGGCGGGAATTGCACCATTTTCAGTGCAATCTGTAAGTCCCACAGAGGTAAGAGGTTAACCCGAATTGCGCAGAACGCAGCCCGTTTTTGCGCAGAAATCTGCGCGTATCTCTTGCAATTTGTTGAGGATACTGGCTCAAAACCGGTAGAATAGTCAAATGGTTATAAGACGAAACGCAAGCAACGTGAACCGGAAAGATCCCCTGCAGTTCTGGCTGCTGGTGGCTGCATCCTGTGTCGCGCTGGCGGGCATGGTCATTACGCTTCCGGCCAAGACCGTCCAGGCAAATGCGATTCTGTCCGCGCCTTCGGCGACCGCGCCGTCTGCTACCGCGGCCACAAACCCGACGCCGGCGCTGGCTGGGCCAGCCCGCGCTGAGGACAAGACAACAGACAACATGCTGCACGGCATCGCGTCCTGGTATGGCGGCGTCTTCAATGGGCGCCCCACGGCAAGCGGCGAGAGGTTTGACATGTACGCCATGACCGCCTGCCATCCAACCCTGCCCTTTGGCACCCGGGTGCGGGTAACAGACGCAGTTAACCATCGCTCGGTCGTGGTTCGCATCACCGACCGCGGCGATCTTGAGCCGGGGCGCATCATCGACCTTTCCTACGGCGCCGCCAAAAAGCTGCACATGACCAAGGCCGGCCTCGCCCCGGTCAAGCTCGAGGTCCTCGCCCTGGGCCGTTCCAGCTCCGATCAGTAAATCCCACATCATGTGGAGACTACGGCGGCGAATGCATTCTCAGAGATGCTCCATTTCGAAGCCGTTCAGCCCAGCCGGCGCGACCAGCAGGAAGCGCCGGCCTTGCCATGAACTCCTTGAAGCTACACATTCTCTGAAAATGCCGTAGCCCTCGGGCTGGCCGTTCGTTTTGCCTCGGCGGGAATCAGTTCGTATCCGGCCGCGTGTAGGGCTTTTGCAGGTACATCCGCGCCTCGTTGACGGCACCCTGGGTATTGTCGTTGGTCTGCACCGCAAGGCGGTATTCATTCACGGCCCGGTCGCGCTGGCCGGTGATGTCAAAGATCTTGCCAATCTGGATGTGGCTCCAGACCTCGGTCCAGGCCGGTTCGCCGTCGCCCCGCAGCGCATCGCGATAGGCGTTCACGCTCGCCTGGTAGTTGCGCTGCGTAAACAGCACCTCGCCGATGCGGTAGCTGGCCAGCGAGCTTTGCGGATTGGCGGTCAGCGCCTTCTGGTAAGCGGCCAGTGCACCGACCAGGTCGCCCTGCGCCACAAGTTGCTGGCCTTTCAGGATCGCGATGCGCACCTGCAGGTCGGGCGTGGACTTCAGCACCCAGTCGCCCGGGTCGATGCTGATCCTTCTCGGCCGCCCGAACGTGTCAATCACGTACTGCGAATCAGTGCCAACCACGTCGATCTTCTGGTCTTCCGTCTTGCCCTCGGTCTCCACGCTCACCTCCACCGGCATCCGGAACAGGTCGAGATCCTGGGTAATGTCGCCGATAGTGCGGAAGCCCTTGTTATTGCCCAGCCGGTAGACGGTGTATTTGTTGTTGAACGTCGGCGCTCCCGTCCCATCCACCCATTGGGCAAAGAACGGCGTCAGCTGCTGCTGGCTTTGCGCCTCGGCCACCTTCTCAAAGTCGCCGGTGCGGATGGAGGCGTCGGTGTACTGGCTCAACGCGCCCTTGAGCGTGGCCAGAAATGCCTTGTCGCCGATTTCCCCGCGCAGCATGTGGAAGATCATCGCGCCCTTTTCCAGCGTCATAGACTGGAACTCCGGCGAAAAGGGATTCAGGCGTCCGGCGCTCGACAAGGGGATCGTGTCATACGCCAGCGCTCCGGCGGAGACGTCCGCAATCGCGGCGCGCAGGGCATTTTTCCCGCTATCCTCTTCCAGGTACATCAGTTCCCCATAGCGGGCCATGCCGTTCGTGATCCAGGCATCGTTCAGCGTGCGTGGGCTTACTTCAGAACCCCACCACTGGTGGGCAATCGTATTGGCCAGCAGCCGCACACCCGACTTGTCGCTCACGCGCGAACCCATCATTGCCGCCAGCTCCGGAGCCCAGGCAATCGGCAGCGTGTCATCCGGCAGCTCCACCACGTTCAGGTGGCTGCTCTCCGGCATCCCGAAGCTTTCCGTGAAGAAGTCGTACTCCTTCGCCGCCGTCTGGGCCAGCTGATTGCCCGCAGCCTGATGGCTCACCGTCAGATAGACGTTCACGTTGCCCGGCCCGGCCGTAAAGGGCCCCAGATAGCGCCCCGCGATCACCGTTCCCGGAAATCCCGGCTTGGTCCAGTTGAAGTCGAACTGGTCCCCTGGCTTCCCGTCGGCCAGCGTCACCGCATGCGACGCCCCCTGTGCCCCGCTGGCAAAGACCCGCATCCCCTGCGGCACGCGAATGTGCATCTCCGCCGTAAAGCGGTCGGTCATGTAGCCCGTCGTGGGAAACCACCGCGCCGCATAGAACAGGTACGTAATGGGCTCCTGAATTGCGGCCAGCTTCAGCCCCTCCACCGGACCGTCCTCCGTCCCCGTGATGACGCCCTCATATTGGAAGGTCCAGCGCACAACCTGTGCCGGGACAAACGGCGTCGCCGGGGTCACGCGAATGGTCCCGTCCGCCAGCCGCTCGCCGGTCAGCACCTTGCCGGTTTCATCGGCTATGTTGGTCACCTTCAGCGCCGGGTGGAAGCCGAAGCTCACCTGCTGCGCATTGGCCGGGGCGGTAAAGCTCACCTGCGTCTTGGCCGTCAGGTGGTGCGTCCCCGTGTCCAGCTCCGCGTCAATCACATAGCCGGAGATGTTCAGGCCGGTGCGCTCCGGCGCCTGCCCGTGCAGGGGCGCGGTCATCAGCGCTCCCAAAGCCAGCGCGCCGAGCGCCATGCGCAAACTCCGCCGTCCGGATTCAATCATCGTCAATCGCATTCTGGAACCCATCGCAGTCATCATCGCATCGCAGCCATTCATACGGCGGCCATTCATCCGCTCCAACTCCGGCCCAGTTCAAGCCTGCCCAATTCAGGATTGCACGGATTCTGCGACCGGGGAAGCCGCGCCAATCCGCTCCAGCGTGATGGCCGCTGCCCGGTCGATCGCTCCGCCGTAGGTCCCCCCATCGCTTTCCGGGCGGGTACTGAGCAGGCCGCGTATCCGCTTCAGCTCCTTCATCATGGACTGCCGCGGCGGCCCATCCGGTAGCAGAAGCTCAATCTGTTGGACGATATTCGCCGCTTCGAAGTCGTTTTGTATCAGTTCGGGAACCACCCTGCCGCCGGCAATCAGGTTGGCCATGGCCACGTGGGGCACTGTCACCACCCGTTTCGCAATGGCATAGGTCAGGGGAGAAACCCGGTAAACCACCACGAAGGGATTGCCGATAAGCGCCGCCTCCACCGTGGCCGTGCCGCTGGCCACCACCGACGCCCGCGCGTGGTGCAGCGTCGCGCGCGCATCGTCGGCCAGCCGGATACTGCACCCCGCGCCAAGCTCCTTCACCATGCTCAGCACCATGCCGCGCTGGGCTGCATCCAGCGTGGGCGCCAGTGGCACAATAAACTCAAATTCCCCGTGCGGGTCCGTCGGCGTCAGTCCCCGCAGCGTCAGGATGCGGGCCGCGGCAAGCATCTCCGGCAGATTGTCGCGAATCTCCTTGATCCGGCTGCCAGGCAGCAGCCCGATCCAGGTCCGGTCGGGGTTCAGGCTGTTCTCCCGCGCAAATTGCTCCCGGCTGATCGTGGGCAGCGGCAGCTCCGCCAGCGGATGCCCCACAAATTCGGCCCGAACCCCGTGCTCGCGGTAAAACTGTTCCTCGAAAGGAAAGATCACCAGCATCTCGTCCACAAACTTCTGCACCAGTTTGATGCGGTGCTTCTTCCACGCCCACAGTTGCGGGCTCACAAAATAGATAACGGGCACGCCCTGGCGGTGAAACTCCTCGGCCAGCCTGAAGTGAATGTCAGGAAAATCGATCAGCACGGCCACGGCGGGCCGGCGCTCGCGAACCGTCCGCTTCAGCTTGCGGAACTCGCGATAGATGCGCGGCAGGTGGCGCACGACCTCGGTAATGCCCATCACCGCCATGTCCTCGGCGCGCACCACGCACTGGAGCCCCGCGGCCACCATGCGCGGCCCGCCCATGCCGAAAAAGGCAGCCGTCTGCCCCGCGGCGGTCAACCTTCGCTTCAGTGCCTCAATCAGCAGCGCACCATAGTGCTCGCCGCTGGCCTCGCCCGCCGAGATAAAGATGCTCGTGGTGTTCGACATGCACGCGCCGCCTCATCCCGCGCTCGGAACCATCATAGCGGGTTTCGACTTCACGCAGGACCGCTGGCCGCTCAGGCTCACCCCTTACTGGGTCGCAGGCGGTGCGGGCGCAGGCCGCACATACTCCGGGCGATGGCGAGCCAGTTTCGGCTGAGGAGTCGGCGCCGCGGGCGCTGCGTCAATCGTCTTCCGGTCCAGGTCGGCCGCGCCTATCCGCCCGCCCTCTTCCGTTTCAATCACCACCCGCACCGTTTTCGTTTTGCGTGGCACGCGAATCGTAAGCGGCAACGACGCCTCTGCTTCTGCCCGTTGCGCTCGGTCCTGCAGACCAGACGAAACAGACACGTGTTCCAGCCTGGAAGCAACAATGCTCCCGTCCCCGCTCCGGCTCACCGCCGCCACAACCAGGTTCGTGGAACTCCTGCCTCCGCCTGCATCGGTCCAGCCCAGGTGCTTCCCTTTCAACTTCACCGTAAACGCCGCGCTGCGCGTGTCCGGGTGGCGCACCACGTCCGCCACCGTCAAATCCAGCGCGTTGAAGGGAATG
The DNA here is from genome assembly GCA_028876395.1 of Acidobacteriota bacterium. Taxonomy (GTDB): domain Bacteria; phylum Acidobacteriota; class Terriglobia; order Terriglobales; family Acidobacteriaceae; genus Telmatobacter. Next base: position 10,678 of record JAGWRX010000158.1, on the reverse strand, counting down.
GTCGACGACGCAGCCTCGGCGATGTTCATCAGGGTCTTCTGCCGCGGATCGACCCGGTTCTTCCCGTCCGGCGCAAAATACCCCGCCTTCGTCACCACACGCAGATTCCGGTTGCGCAGCGTCACCCGAATCCGCCGGAACTTGCCGTCGCTCGGCACATCCTGTGGCATGTAGGTCAGCGTGTAGTACTCCGAACCCATCCGTTCTGAGCGCGCCATCTCCATGTCCACATCGTTGCGGCGAAAGAACAGCTTCCCCCCGGTCGCATTCACAAAAACGCCAAAGTTGATGTCGCCAGAGAACGGATCGTCGTCGCCCAGGTCGGCATCCGCTTCCATCGCGCCGACCGATACGCTTCCGCTGGCAACATGGAGTCCGGGGTAAATCACAAACAGGCTGATGCGCGCATCTACCAGCATGTTCGTGGTGGCATGCACATACTGCTTCAGGTCGCGCACCGCCGGATACCCCAGCTCCGCCTCGTCGAGCATGACGTTGGGCCCGCCGTGGCCAACCCACACCACATTCTTCCGCCCCGGCACGCCCTTGTTCTGCAGGGCGATCTGCTGCAGCGCATCCAGCGACTGCGCAAACCTGTCCCAGAAGAACATCCCGTTCATCTCCTTGATCGGCAGCGCAGCCGGCAGATGATTCAGCGCATACAGCAGATCCGCTCTGTTCCGCGTATAGCCCTGCAGCAGTTCCAATGACTCGTTGCCCACCACCATCAGCTCCGCCGGAGCAGCCAGTTGCGCCGGCTGCGCCATCAGAAACTGCTTCACCTCATAGCGGATGTACGCAAAATCCTGAAAGTTCGAATTCAACAGATCCAGCACGAAGATCGTCACCGGAGCCTTGCCGTCCGGATTGTCGTCCCCCGCCTGAGCGCCCATCACGTGCGTTTCCGGCGCTTCAAACGAAAAGATCTTCTGCGGCTTCTTGTCTTCCGTAATCGTGAAGTCGTCCTTGGTGAGCCCGCTCACCACCGGATGCCCTTTCTTGTCCAGCACGGTGACATCGAGAAACACCAGCGTTGACGTCACCCGGAACGTCGGCACATCCGATGGCGCCTGCTGCCCCTGCGCCATCATGATCCGAGCCGGAAAAACAGCCAGCAGAGTGGCCGTGCACAGCAGCGCCCGCAGAAATCGCATCCTGAACCTCACCCCAAATCTATGCTTGAGCCTAAGAAAAGGAAAATTCGCGCAGCCTGCTCCCATCCGCGCCCCTGTTCATTCAAACCCCGCCCTGCCCAATTCGACGCGCAATCCGCGCCTTAAAAAGAGCGCAGACTCCGCGCGCCGTAAGTCCCTCATTCCCAGGCATGGGTGATATGGCAGCAATCGATACCCCAGGGAACTGAGCGCGCTGGATGCAGGGGTGCGGGTCTATGGGCAGGTTGCCTGGCGAGCGCTGCCTTCAGCGCAAGGAGCGCGTGCAGCGACCGAGTCACTCCTTTGTGTCGGGCGTAAAGGACAGGATTTTTGAGGTCGAGCCGAAACGGTGGAAGCTGCGGAACTGGATCTGGCTCAGATCCAGGCGATGGCTGCCTCTTCGCAAGATGACCTGGGCCCCGATCGGCAGCAGGTAGTTCCGGTCGCCGATGGAGACGTAGTCGTAGTCCGCGCTGACAAACGCTTCGTGGATGGGGAACTTCCTGGGCACACTATCCGCGATTTCGGTGATGCGGCGGACTCCGTGGGTCGTGCTGTCAATGTAGACAAGGCCGTGGTAGCCGACGGTGACCACCTCCGTGGGGCCGACACGGAGATTGAGGCTGGAGTTTTCCTGGGCGATCCGATATTTGAAGACCTCCACGGTTCCATTGCCCAGAACATCGGTTGCAGTCCAGACAATCTCCGCCTTGGACGCGGGCCGGAACAGGCCTCGAATCACGCCGCCGAAGATTCCCGCCGATGAGATGCCCTTCTCGGTAAAGGACGAGCCGTCATGGCTATTGCGGTGGTTTTTCTTGGTGTCGAGAAATTGCCAGTCCTCTTGACGATCGAAGTAGGTGAGTCGACCGATGAGAGTATCCGCGTGTTCCCATTTCCCTTCGCCGTTTGAACTTACAAACCGTTCTGTCTGGTTCTCACAGGTAAAGTTTGGCAGGGAATCCCAATAATCCGCTGCGTAGCGTGTGGCATCGGCGATGAGCGCTTTGACTTCGTCGTCGGGGGGACGCTGGACAGAGTTGTTCGAGACAGTGATGGCAAGCGGACCGGCCGGCCGGGAGACGGTCTCCAGATTCACTGAGCTGGTCGACGGGTCCGGGTCTTCCGATCCTACATCGGAGAGGGCGAAGAAGGTGTTGGATTCCGCGGTCTTTCCGCCCTGGGTCAGCAGGGCCTCCACCTGATAGGTGCCGTCCTGTGGGCTGCCGATTGAGAAGTTGGTGAGCAAGGAGAAGTATTCTTCTCCGCTGACCTCTCGCGTGATGGCCGGAGCGCCGCCGAGGACTTTCCCATCGCGGATGATGGATATCTGGAGCCTGGCCGGCTGGGCGGCGTGCGGGTCCGCGTGCCCAGAAAAGAAGATGGAGATCTTGGACTCACCGGAGGACAGGGCGCCGGAGAGATTGGGCGTGACTCTGACCTTGCCCTGGCTTAGCGGGTCACTTTGGTCCTCGGCGGCGCGTGCCGGATCTGTGCGCCGGACCAGCACGATGTTGCTGAGCGAAGGCGTGACGGCCTCCCCGGAAATCGTGAAGGGAATGGTCTGCGCTCCTGCCTTGCCGCTGGTATCGTCCTGTACCAGGACTTTCAGGGTGTATTGTCCCGGAGGCAGCACGAAGTGACGCTGCAGTTCGATCACCCCCGCGTCTTTCTCATCCGCGCGATTGAGCGAGAGACGCCGTGGAGTGTTCGTGCTGAAGTGCGCTGCGACTCCGCCGGTCTGGTCACTGATATAAGCGATCATCGACAGGTGCGCAACGGAAGTGGGCGTATTCGTGTCCTTCTGCACATCGAGATTCTTGACGGGCACCTCGATGGCCAGTTCGCTCATCCTGCCCTCGGCGCGATCTCCCATATTGAGGATCGCCGCGTGGAAGGGCAGCGCCGAAGGCAACGGCGATTGCCTGAGCAGCTGCAGCAGAGGCAGCTCGAATGGCTGCGGACGGCTCCCGTCTTCTGTGGGCGGAGGCAGGGCGAGATAACCGGTCTGGGTGCGGATCCTGAGGCTGGGGCGGACGGAGTTGACGACGAGCGGATGGAACTTGCCATCGTATCCATTCATCTTCGGGATGAAGGATGCCTCGTAGTAGGAAGTCATGTCGCCGATCAGCTGCTGGAGGGATTTGCGCTGGCCGTCGCCGTTGAGATAGGTGCCGCCCGTTGCCACGGCGAGGTGCTTGAGGTCGGCAGTAACGGGCGCGTCTTCCATGACCTCCAGAGTGCTTTGGTCTGGTGCGATAGAGATCGAACCTCCTGGTAAAGCTTTCGTGTTCAGGGCGACAAGGGCGCCTTGAGTGTTCGGGTCCATCACCTTGATCCGCGATCCATGGGGACCGAGCGAATTGCAGTCGATGACATCAATGCCGATGCCCGCTTGATTGGCCGAGCCGATGATGGAGTCGATCGCCTGTTTGGCGGCATCGTTGATCTGCGACTGCTGCATGGAGCTGAGGTAGACGATGGTTTTTCGTCCCGTGAGATCCTGCTGCGACTGGACGAGGGCCAGGATGGACGGGAGAGAGGGCGAAATGTGGCGATCCTGCGCGATCTGGGTGGAGTTGCGGAGCGCCGAGTAGACGGACCGCGCGAGGAGGCGGTCGCGCGCATTGACCCGCTTGCCGGAGGCATCCACTCCGCTGAGGGCAACGGAGATGATGGCCTTTTCTGCGGCGGAGACTTCTTTCTTGTCGCGGCTTGTGAGAGGTCCGGTGGCCGAGTCGATGGCCTTTTCTACGGCGCTGAGATCCGAGGTGAATGTCTGCTGAAGGTGGAGCCGCGTATCGACGTTGAAGACGGAAAACTTGAATCCGCTTTCAGAGAGCAGGGAGAGAATCTTCAAGGCTGCTTCATGCGCATTGCTGACCCTCGCGGCATTCTTTGAGAGGTGACCTTCTTGCGCAGGGACAGGATCGAAGACGAAGGTGACGAGATTGGCGGCCTGCTTCTGGTGGTCGGAGAGCTGCAGGTCCCAGAGGCGGACGGGGGAGCCGTCGTCGGTGATGTTGAGATCCTCGGATTTGAGATCGAGGACCGGCTTGTCGTGCTTGTCACGAACGACAAGATATAGCGGCATTTCGTCCGCAGCCGCCTGTGTGTTCGAGGAGGGCTGCTGGGCTGCCTGTTCGGCACGGACCCATGGGTGCGAGGCCAGCCAGGCAACACCGAATAACAACCCTGCCGTGAGATTACGGTTCATCATCTTCCGCCTCAGCGGGCGAGGCCTTCACTGGTCCAGCATTGGTTTCAGGCCAGCCCCGCTTGTGCGGGGCGCTCAAGCTGGCTCGCGGCTCCCAAACACAATGCGTCAGAAAGCATGCCGGTAAATTGATTTGCTAAACATTTTACCGCAATTGAGGCGCTCCAGTCCCGGCCTTCTGCCGTGTCACCGCAGGAAAGGCGCAGCCTGTTGACGAAGCAATGGGAAGAAAGTATGGCTTTCTGACCGCGATCTGTTCTGCTTTGTCGCGTGCGCGATGCACAATCCGATGATGCGCGCACAGGCCGTCTTTGCGGTGCGCGCCCCTGCTTGGGAGATTGCAGGCGGCTGATGATAGACTCGTCAGGCCCGAGGATGGGTTCTCCCCAAGTTCAAACAAGTCCGCCCCGGCGAAAGAGAGGTTCCCCATGCAACCAGGAAATCCTCCCGGAGTTCCGTTGAACCCGGGTCTCGTGTTTGAAATGCTGCAGGCGCATCAGCGCACGGCAGCTCTCAAGGCAGCAATCGATCTCGATCTCTTCCGCGCCGTCGGCGAAGGACCGGGAGACGTGGCCTCCATCGCCCGCCACTGCTCGGCATCGGAGCGCGGCATCCGCATCCTGTGCGACTTCCTCGTCATCAATGGCGTACTTCTCAAGCAGGACGGCAGCTACCGGCACACGCCCTCCAGCGCCGCCTTCCTTGACCCGCGCTCGCCTTCCTCCCTGGCCTCGATCGCCCAGTTCCTCGGCAACCCGGCCATGCACGAGCCGTACATCCATCTGGCGGAAATCATCCGCTCCGGCCGCACCAACTTGCCCGGCGATGGCTCCGTGGAGCCGGAAAACCCCATCTGGGTCCAGTTCGCTGAAACCATGGCGCCCATGATGGCTCCCATGGCCGCTCCGCTCGGAGCCGTCGTCCTCAACGGCCACAAAGGCCCCATGCGCGTCCTCGACATCGCCGCCGGCCACGGCCTCTTCGGCATCGAAATCGCAAAACAGAACCCGCAGGCCCACGTCACCGGCCTGGACTGGGCCCCCGTGCTGCGCGTGGCTCTCGACAACGCACGCAAGGCCGGCGTCCATGACCGCTACAACATGCTCCCCGGCAGCGCCTTTGAAGTCGACTTCGGCGGACCCTATGACGCCGTCCTGCTCACCAACTTCCTCCACCACTTTGACAAGCCCATGAACGTCGGCCTCTTGAAAAAAGTTCGCGCCTCCCTGCGGCCCGGCGGGCGCGCCGCTACCCTCGAGTTCGTGCCCAACGAGGACCGCGTCTCCCCGCCCATGCCCGCGGCCTTCAGCATGACCATGCTCGCCTCCACCCCTGCGGGCGACGCCTACACGCTCAGCGAACTCACCGCCATGTACAACGAAGCCGGCTTCGGCAACATCTCCGGCCACCCCATCCCCATGAGCCCCCACACCATCGTCATGGGACACGCCTGAGCCAATACACAAAACGGCTGCTCCGGGCCGCGCATGCAGGCTTCTCATGCGCAACCCAAAGCAGCCGTTCTTTTGGTGGTGAATCAGTTTGAAGGGTACGGGCTTCAGTGAAGGGTACGGGCTTCAGCCCGTACATAAATTGAACATCATGAATGCGGGCTTTAGCCCCTGAGGGAAAGTTCGTTCAAACTGACCACTACTGCTATTTTTGATGACCAGATTTCTTACTTCGCCTTCGTCCGCCGCGCCCGCGATGCCGCTGCAAGTTCCTTCAGCAGCGTATGCGTCTCCGCCCAGTCGATGCACGCGTCCGTAATACTCTGCCCATACACCAGCGGCTTGCCCGGAACCAGTTGCTGCGCTCCCGCCACTAGGTTGCTCTCAATCATCACACCCATAATGCGCCTGTCGCCCCCGGCCACCTGACCCGCCACATCGCGGCACACAACCCCCTGCCGCGTGTAGTCCTTGTTGCTGTTTGCGTGGCTGCAGTCGATCATGATCCGCGCCTTCACGCCTGCCTTCTCCATCGCCGCCGCCGTCTGCTCCACGCTCTCCGCCGTGTAATTCACCAGCTTCCTGCCGCCCCGCAGAATGATGTGGCAATCCGGATTCCCGCTCGTCACAAAGATCGCCGACTGCCCCTGCTTCGTGTGGCCCAGAAACGTGTGCGAGTGCGCCGCCGAAAGAATCGCATCCACCGCCACCTGCACGTCGCCCGAGGTCGCGTTCTTGAACCCCACCGGGCAGGAAACGCCCGACACCAGTTGCCGATGCACCTGGCTCTCCGTCGTCCGCGCGCCAATCGCGCCCCAGCTCACCAGCCCGGCAATGTACTGCGGCGAAATCATATCCAGAAATTCCGTCCCCGTCGGCACGCCCATCTCCGCCAGGTCCAGCAGCAGGTGACGCGCCAGCCGCAGTCCGTCGTTGATCTTGTACGACTGGTCCAGATGCGGATCGTTGATCAGACCCTTCCACCCGATCGTCGTGCGCGGCTTCTCAAAATACACCCGCATCACAATCCGCAGATCGTCGGAGAACTCCGCAATCGCCGTCTTCAGCAGCCCCGCATACTCCCGCGCCGCCTTCGTGTCGTGGATCGAACACGGGCCCACCAGCACCAGCAGCCGCGGGTCGCGCCTCTCCAGAATGTCGCATATCTCCTTGCGAGCGTTGAAGATGGTGGCCGAGGAGGCCTCGGTAATCGGCAGCTCTTCCTCCAGAAAAACAGGCGGAAGAACAACTTTGGTCCATTGAATGCGAAGGTCTTCTATCGTGTGCAGCATGGCTCTTTCCTGGCGGCGCGTCTCGACCCGGGGAACGGCCACGGTAGAAGAGATCGACATACCCTACTTAAAATCTACCAGTTTCACGCCCAAAAAGGCTCACCCAAGCCCGCCGCCCTGCCCACCCCTCTCAAGCCAGTGAACCCCCTGCCTCATCCTCGCGCCTTCCTTCTGCCACAAGGGCCGGAAACCCCCGCCCGGCCCTTGTCAGGCTCGACTTCACATCCCACGGAAAATCTTGCCGCTGGGGAGTGGTTCAGTTTGAAGGGTACGGGCTTCAGCGAAGGGTACGGGCTTCAGCGAAGGGTACGGGCTTCAGCCCGTGCATAAATTGAACACAATGAATGCGGGCTTCAGCCCCTGAGGGCAAGCTCTTTCAAGCTGAACCACTACCCGCCGCTGGTAAGGTCTTGTGTCAGGGCACGACTTCACAGCTTGCGGAAAAACTCCCGCAGGCAGCAGGCCGGGACTGGTAGGCCGGGACTGGTAGGCCGGGACTTTAGTCCCGGCATAAGTCCAGCAGTATCAACGGGGGCTTTAGCCCCTGAGGTTTGGTTTGCGTGAATCCAACCCGGAAATGGACCTTTTTCCGCAGGCTGTTCGGTCGTGCCGCAAAACGCACACAAGAGCACAGGGCTTCAGCCCCTGAGGGCCGATTTCTGGATAACCTCCGGTTAGCCGGTGATTCGCCCGAGCGCTCCGAATCTACCGTCGAGACTTTATTTGGCGCTCAACGGAAGTTCTGTCACCAAAGCCGAAACAGCGCGAAAAGGTCGAAGGCCCCATGCGCCACAATAATCGGAGTGGCTCTTCGCGTCATCGAGTAATACACCGCGAACACAAGGAACATAGAAGCCAGGGAGAGAGCTCCTACCCAGCCGTAGTAGAGGTGATACGTAGTTTGTACAGCGACGCTCAAGGCGATTGAGAGCGTCGGGGACCCCGTAAGCTCCCTGATCTCGGTCATAAGGTATGCCCGGGCAATCAGTTCCTCGAAAAACGGGCTCAGCAGAAAAAACGGAACAGCAGAAATGCGCGGGTGTCCAAAGATTGCCTGCGATGTCATTCCGCCGTGGGCGGCTCCAAAAATCGCATGTTGAATCGCGTGCACTACAAAATAACCGATGACATAGGCGCAATAGGACCCGACCGCAAGTCCCACTCCGCCTGTCATGTCAGCTAAGGACCATCGCAAGCCCAAATCCGTGAACCGGACCTTTCGCCGCGCAAGGATATATCCCAGCAGGAGTAATGCCGTCACTTCATGAAAGAAAGACATGGTCCATCGGGAATCTTGCGAGTAGGGCGTACTGGCCTGGCCGGTTGTTAGCACATGCAGGCTGCTGAACACATAGGGGCCGAACGCGATGGAAAGGAGCAATACCAACTCGAACCACCGAACGCGCCAAGACGCGCGTGTTCCATCGGGCGGCGCATCGACACGCGAAGCATCCGAAAGGACAACCAGTTGCTCGGACATAATCCCTACCATAAACCCAGCGAGGTCCTCGACGGGTGCGATTTGAAGCGCGAATTACGTTCCGTCTGTATCGTCGCCCAACCGGAAGCAACCCAAGCTACCCTCGGCCGCCCGCCTTCCACCCTGTCAACCGCTCCGTGCCCGCACTCGCCCCCAACCCATTCATTCCACGCGCCCCAAAGTCCGCCGCCGCTTTGCAGATCATTTCCCCGCCCCGTCGCACAATGAATACATGCCAGGCCAAAGCACTGTCGCCACCGGAGTCGGAGGGAGCAGGGGCCTTCAGGTCCCTCAATACCAGCCAATAAGGGCAGGGGGCTTCAGCCCCGGACCCAACCGGTCCGTACCACCACCGAGTACCCCTACCCCCCCTTTTTTATTTGCAGTTTTCCACAGAACGCTTGCAGATCATTTCGCGGTTTGTGATTCTGTGCCGCCGCAGACGCTCTGTCAGTGCTCGTAGCGTTGCTCGCCCGCTTCAATCGCCACGGGCAGCCGGTTCTTCTGGGGCGGCAGCGGGCAGGTGGCGTAAGGCGTGTAGGCGCACGGCGGATTGTAAAGCTCGTTGAAGTCCAGCGTAAGGCTTCCGGGCTGGTCCAGTCCGTGGTCCGGCAGGCCCGTGGTCAGGAAGCGTCCGCCGCCGTAGGTCGTCGTCGTGCTCGTCGTGTCGCGCAGGATAAAGAAGAGCTTGCTGGCGTCGCCGCCCTCAAGCACCGGCTCCAGCAGCAGAACCTTGCCGTTCAGCAGGAACTCCGCCGCTCCCGGCGCAGTCATGTTGAGCGTGGTGCCGATCACCGTGGCAATCGGCTCAATCTGCCTCGGCTTGTAAGGAATCCACCGCGCCGTGACGCGGTAGTTCGCGTCCAGCGCATACCAGTGCAGTCCGCGAAACGCCGCGCGCGTGGGCGAGTCGGCGTCCTTGATGCGCAGCACGAAGCGGTCGCCGCGCAGCAGCACCACCAGCGTCAAGCCGTGCCAGGCAATCGTCGAGGGGTTTGTATCGCTCACGTTCAGCGTCCCCTCGCGCGCCGCTTTGCCGTCCACCTGCATTCCCGCCGGGAAACCACCCGCCGGCGACAGCAGTTGCACCGTCTTGCCAATGACCGTCAGCATGCCCATGCGATCCGGAGCCTGCGCATGGATCGGTATACTGTTGCCCGCGGCGGAGCCAAAGGTATTGATACCCGGCTTCAGCCACTCCAGCCCGATAAGAGTCAGCCAGCCGTCAGGCGCTGAGATCTCGCGCTCGTAGTGCGCCCGCCACGCATCCAGTTCTTGCCGCCAGGCGGTGTCCGCACGCCCCGCCGGGACTTGCTGGGTCAAGGCGAACTGAGGGAAGCACGCAGCCATAAACAACAGAGCAAGCGCATCAAGCCGCTGCACACGTCTCATCGTCGAAACAACTCCCATAGTTCCCGTGGGTTCATACTAATATGTCGTTCCGGTGCTTGCGATGGTTCGCTTCAGACTTCGAAGAATCCGTGCAGATCAGGAAAGTGGGACCCGATGAGGAAGCAGTTCGTTTGCAGTCTTGTACTACTGTCGTTCGCTTCAGCCGCTCGTCCACAACAACCCGCCGCACAGCAGCCCGAACCCCAAACTCCCGTTCTTCATCAGCGCCCGCCGGAGAAGCCGGAGACACTCGTCATCCGCGACGGCAAAATCAAGCTCGACGCGGTGGTCGCCGATGCCGCGGGCAAGCCAGTCACCGGGCTCGAGCCTTGGGACTTCAAGCTGCTGGGCAACGGCAAGCCGGTAAAGATCCAGTCGTTTCGCTCCTTCGACGGCACACTCGTCAAGCCGGACCCACCCGTCGAAGTCATCCTGCTCATGGACATGATCAACCTGCCCTTTGTGCAGGTAGCGTTTGTGCGCAACGAGGTGGACCAGTTTCTGCGCCAGAACAACGGCCGTCTCGCACAGCCCACCTCGCTCATCGTCTTCAATGACAGCGGCCTGCACATCCTGCCTCAACCCACGCTGGATGGCAACGCGCTGGCCAATCTGGTCGGCAGACTCAACGGCAGCATCCGCATCATGGATGCGGCGCAGGGTGCCGCGGGCAAGCTGGAGCGGCTCCAGCT
>JAGWRX010000157.1 GCA_028876395.1 Acidobacteriota bacterium | reverse complement strand
TCCATCTGCAGGGTTCTTCCATCCCAGTTGTTTCCGCCGGGAGCGCTGTAGAAGCCATAAGCCGGCGGAGTGATTCCCATAATGGTTGCCATAATTGGAATTACCTTGCCGCTCTTCAACTTAGCCTGGGTAAAGCGCAGGGCCAGCCTGGATGTTCCTTTGGCCTGCATATCATCCGTGACAACTGTACCAAGAAGCACGGTGCCGCGCGGTAACTCGACTCCGCTCTTCAGATGGACTGCGCTGCCCAGCACAGCCTGGAACTGGTGCCCCGGCTGCGTCTTTCTGGAGTCGAGATCCTTGACCAGTGCGGCCTGCGCGGGCACCATCATTCCGGCCTCGCGCTGCTGCTCTGCAACGCTGACGCCGCTTCCGGCGGGTTGCGCGCCCTCGGCGCCTGAGGCATGGAGGAATGGCGGGCTGAGCAGGGCGAGAGAAGCGACGGCAATGGACAGGGATATAGCAGCTTCACGTTTCATGCGAAGTAACTCCTAAGTTTGAGATAACTTGCGCCTCCACTTTGCCCTCTTTCCGGAGGCAGGTGCAATGTCAACTTAGAAGACTTATCCTGAACTTTGGTTGTCAGGTTTTTCAAAATGCAACCATCTGCTTTTTATAAAGTCTTCTCAGTCAGGCTTACTTATGCACCCATCATGGTGCAGTTATTCCCCTTGCGCGAAGCTTATGGCGATCGGGAAAGCATTGCGGTGTCTTGAGGATGGCCGCGCAGGGTTTGCGCAGGGCCTGATCGCGAATACCTTCTGACACTGGCCGGTGTCCAACAGAGAAAGAGATGAAGCACAACGCAAAGCGCGCAAGAGGCGGAGAGTGTACCCTTGAATTTGGGAGCTTGTGGATGCGTACGATAGCGATTCTGGTGTGTTCGGCGGCGCTTTTGGGCGGCGTGGTCCGGTCAGAGGCGCAGGCCGCGCCAGCCAGACGGTCTGCGGTTCCCGTGACGATTGCCTCCCCAGTTAATCCCAGGCCGAAGGCGCTGCTGCCGGATGCATTTGCCGGGTGGGTGGCCGCGGAGCCGCCGAAGGCCGTGACCGATCCGGCGCAGGCCGACAGCGCGGGCGCCACGGCGCTGAAGGAATACGACTTCACCGATGGCATGGTGGCCAGCTACAAGCGCGACGGCGAAACGCTCTCCCTGCGCGCGCTGCGGTTTACCGACGCCAGCGGGGCGTATGGCGCCTATACCTACTACCGGCAGAATGGCTGGCCGAAGGAAGACATCGGCGCCGGGGCGACATCGAACCACAACCGCGTGCTCTTTTGGCAGGGCGACACGGTGGTGGACGCGAGCTTTTCGCAGATCAGTTCGATGTCCGCCGCGGAACTGCGTGAGCTGTCAGGGGAGTTGCCGGTTCCGCGGGGGAACAAGGCGATTGCGCCGCCCATTCTGTCCAATCTGCCACAGGCCTCGCTGGACAAGCAGACGTCGCATTATGCGCTGGGTCCGGCGGGCTATTCCGGGGCGGGAGGCGTGCTGCCACCGGAGCTGGTGGGCTTTGACCGCGGCGCCGAGACGGTAACGGCCAGCTACACGCTGCGGTCGGGACCGGCCACGCTGACGATCATCAACTACCCGACGCCGCAGATGGCACTTGCGCAGGAGGCGAAGATTCGCGCCTACATCAAGGCGGGCAGCCAGGCGCAGCCGCCGTGGCCCAAGCCGCTCGCCGACTCCGACCAGGCTTCGCTGGAGGTGCGGCGCAGCGGTCCGCTGGTGGCGCTGGTCAGCGGGGACGCGATTCCCGACGAAAGCCACAAGCTGCTGCAGATGGTCCACTTCGAGGACATCGTCACATCGATTCCGCAGCCGACGGAGTCAGAGGTGGCAAAGACCGGAAAGCTGCTGATAGGGATTGCGACGCTGGTGATCATCGGGGCATCGGCGGCGATTCTGCTTGGACTGTTCCTTGGCGGCGGCAGGGCGCTGTACCGCATTGCGCGCGGCAAGCCGGCCTCCTCTGTGTACGAGACGGAGTTCATCCGGCTGAACCTGGAGAAATGAATCGCTGGTTGAAGAGCAGAGCTTGAAGCCGCATCCGAAGGGTTAATGGCAGGTCTAACCCTGTGGAAAACAGGACAAAAACCCGAAGAAACACCCCGAAAAGACTAGGAGAATAGGGGGTTAAAAGGGGAAGACAAGGGGAAGACACCGGCGATTCGCGGGAAATAGCTTTTCCTGCAACCTATTGTTAATAATAGTCTTATTTCATCTCTGATTTATTCTTGACACTCCGATTCCCCGCACCTACTATGCAGCCAGAAAGTTCTGATGGTTTTGCCTCCGTTGGAACTATTCTCCCTGAGGAAGGAGCTGCCCAGTTGCCGGGCGGCTCTTTCCGTTTTTGCGGGAGAATCTTTCCCTGGTCAGCGTTAGTGGAAGGAACTCCAGCCGATGTCGGCGAGCATGGCGCGGCCGACGACGAGCGCGGTCACCGTGAGGGCCGCGAGGAGACAGATCCAGAAGCCGATGCGGCTGAAGGGGATGAAGAGCGTGCCTTGATGGCCGGTGAGAGTGAGGCCCGCCTGGTCTGGCATCAGAGCGCGGACAGCCACGGCAAGGAGAAAGCCGGCGGCCCACACGATGGCGATTCTGAACGCAAGCTGGATGGTCTGATCCATGGTTGTAGCCCTTCTGCCCAAGGGAGTGCCGCAATCGCGCGGAGAGCCCTTGCTTGATTCGCCCTCAACTTTACCGAAGTGGAACACAACGATACAATCTTCTAGGAGCAGGCCGACGTAGCTCAGTTGGTAGAGCAGCTGATTCGTAATCAGCAGGTCGTCAGTTCAAGTCTGACCGTCGGCTCCAGCCTGTTCAACAAAAGACCAACAGATTCTGCGCCGCGGCCTCTCTTTGACGAGAGGCCATTTTGCGTGCTGCGTTTTGTCGTTAGAGGAAGCGCTCGCGATGCTCGGGTGCTGGGAGCGGGCAGCGCTCATGGCGGCCCCAGATACGGTAGCGCCAGCGCGCAATGAGCCTGTAGCCGAGGTCGCGCAAGGGGCGGGGAATGAGGCGCAGCGCCACGCCAACGGCAGGCCAGGGGCGGGGGAGCTCGCGGAGCAGGGCAACCACGGCGCCAGAGCGGCACAGCGCCTGTTCCTGCGGCTCGCCGGGATGGAGCACGACAAGAATTGTGCCGGGGCCGGACGCGGGATGCGCGTTGAAGCCCAGGCGCGTGAGCAGCGCGGCTGCCTGGGGCGACTCGGACGGCGCGAAGCGCAGGCGGTCACGGCGGTCGCGGCGCAACAGCCACTGCACCGAGCGGTTGCACAGGCCGCAGTGGCCATCGAAGATGACCAGAAGCCGGCCGCCGAGATTGTAAACACTGCCCACCACCAAGAGGATGCCCGCGGGGCGGGGCGCGATTCAATACGGGTGCGCCTTCTATACTGAACGCATCATGAGTTCCGACCGAACCGCCCCTGTCCGCACACGTTCCCAGGCCCTCCAACGGCGCGCCGAGCGCTATTTTCCCGGTGGCGTGAATTCGCCGGTACGGGCCTTCAGGGCGGTGGGCGGCGCGCCGCCGTTTATCGAGCGGGCGGCTGGCGCATGGCTTACGGATGCCGACGGCAACCGCTCCATCGACTACTTCGGATCATGGGGTCCGATGATCCTGGGGCACGCTTTTCCGCCGGTGGTGGAGGCCATCGAGCGGGCGGCGCGCAACTCCGCCAGCTTTGGCGCTTCGACGGCGGCGGAGGCGAATCTGGCGGAGCGCGTTGTGGCGTGCTATCCGGCCATTGAGAAGCTGCGGTTTGTCAGCTCGGGCACCGAGGCGACGATGTCGGCTATCCGGCTGGCCCGCGCTGCAACGGGGCGCAAGATCATTGTGAAATTCGAGGGCTGCTACCACGGCCATGCGGATGGGCTGCTGGTGAAGGCGGGCTCCGGCGTTGCGACGTTCGGGATTCCCGGGTCGGCGGGCGTGCCGGAGGAGATAGCGCATCTGACGCTGGCCCTGCCGTACAACGATCTGGCCGCCGTGGAGGCCGCGTTTGACGCACATCCGGGGGCCATTGCCGCGGTGATTCTGGAGCCGGTGGTGGGCAATGCGGGATGCATTTTGCCTGCGCCGGGCTACCTGAAGGGGCTGCGCGCTTTGACAACGCGCGAAGGGGCGCTGCTGATTGCGGACGAGGTGATGACGGGCTTCCGCGTGGCCCTGGGCGGCGCGTGCGAGCGGTATGCGCTTCATCCCGACCTGGTGACACTGGGCAAGATTGTGGGCGGCGGACTGCCGGTGGGCGTCTTTGGCGGCAAGAGCGCGTTGATGGACATGCTGGCGCCGCTGGGCGCTGTGTACCAGGCGGGCACGCTCAGCGGGAATCCGCTGGCCATGGCGGCGGGGCTGGCCACGGTGGGCTATCTGCAGGAGCACGCAGCCGAGGTCTACCCGCGGCTTGAAGCCACGGCAAAGGCCGTTGCGGAGGGCGTGGCCGCCGAGGCCGCGCGCGCCGGGGTTGCGCTGACGCTGAACCGCGTGGGCGCGATGTGGACCTGGTTCTTTACTCCCGGTCCGGTGACGAACTATGACGAGGCTGCGCAGTCTGACACGGCCGCCTTTGGGCGCTTCCACCGCGCCATGCTGGACCAGGGAATCTGGCTGCCGCCATCGCAGTTCGAGGCGGCTTTTCTGAGCACGGCGCACGGCGAAGCGGAAGTGGCCGCGACCATTGAAGCCGCGAGCAACGCATTCCAGGCATGACGCAGGGAGAATTGAAGTGAGCCCAACTGCTGCCGCGCTCCAAACGAAACAGAAACGCCTGCGGTTGCGGCTGATGAAGCATCATCTGCCGCTGGGCGTGCTCACGGTCCTCTGTGCCGCCGCGCTGTATTTGACGCGGCCGTACAGAGATGTGATCAGCAAGGCAAGCTTCGCCACAGCGTATCCCGCGCTGGCGCTGCTGGCGGCGACGCTGCTGATTGGTCCCTTGAACCTGCTGCGCAGGCGGCCCAACCCCGTGTCGAGCGACCTGCGGCGCGATGTGGGCATCTGGGCGGGGATTCTTTGTGTTCTTCATGCGGTGATTGGCCAGTGCGTGCATCTGCGGGGGCGGCCGTGGCTCTATTACGTCTATGGACCGGCGGAGCATCACCACAGCTTTCCTGTGCGGCATGATCTTTTCGGGCTGGCGAACTACACGGGGGCGGTGGGCACTCTGCTGCTGATTGCGCTGCTGGCCACGTCCAACGACTACTCGCTGCGCGCGCTTGGAACGCCGCGATGGAAGCAGCTGCAACGCTGGAACTATGCGGTGTTTGCGCTGACGGCGGTGCATGCCGCTGGATACCTGGCGATTGAAAAGCAGAAGGCATCGTTTGTGGCAATTGTCGCCCTCTGTCTGGCGATTGCGCTGTTGTTTCAGGCGGCTGGATGGGTGCGGCGCATGAAGAGCCTAGCCATAAAAGCGTGACAGGCGCGGCAGGCCGCTCATCGGCGATTAGCCCTTGACGATGAACAGAAGCCCGGCGGCCACGAGCGTTGCTTCAATCATCCAGATGAAGACCTGCTCGGGAACGCGATCCAGTATCCGCTTGCCGGTGAAAGAGCCAAACACCATGACCGGGCCCAGCATCAGGCCCGCAAACACGCTGTGCAGCGGCAGGATGGCCGCCTGGCGATAGGCGATGAGCTTGGTGACGTGCATGACAACGGTGGAAAGCGCCTCGGTGCCGATGTAGGCGCCTTTGACGAGTCCGTAGGCGAGGAAGAACGGCGCCATGAGCGGGCCAACGCTGCCGAGCAGGGCTGAGAGGAAGCTGGCTCCCGCGCCAATGCCGGCGAAGGCCGGCAGCGAGGGCCGCCAAGATGTCTGGGGCCGGGCGTGCCGCCAGACAACGATGAGGATGAGGAATACGCCGAGGATTCGGGTGAGGGCGACCAGCGGAGCGCGGGCGAAAAGCAGACCTCCGAGCAGCGCCATGGGCACGCCGCCCAGCGCGAACCATGCTACGACGCGCCAGTTGAGCTCGCGGCGATTGAACCAGACGCGGCTGGCGTTCCCGATGAGCTGTGCGACGGTGAGTATCGGAATCGCGTCGCGCACGCCGAACGTCCACACGAGGACAGGCAGCAGGACGGCCGCACCGCCGAAGCCCGTGACGGCGGCGAGCGTTGCCGCAATGAACGATACGAGCAGAACGACCGCCAGGTGAACCAGATCAGGCACGAAGCTCCTGTATCAGCGCGGAGTGCAGTTCATTGCATTTTCGCAATGCGGGGTCAAAAGGACTCACTCATTCCACGCATCCAACGTAACAAACTTGTGAGTGGGCTTGTAGTGCGCCAATAGCTGGCCCGCGGCGGTTACTGACGGCTCGCGGCTGGCGCCGAGGGCGAGATGGCCGCCATCGTGGAGGACGATGTTGGTGGCCATGCCGCGCCGGTGGTTGCGGTCGATCTTGTGCATCAGGCGCCGGGCGATGCGGTCTGGCGAGGCTTCGCTCCAGTCGGAGGTGATGGCGTTCCACAGCACCGGCGTCATGCCCAGCTCCCGCGCTACGCGCAGCACGCAGGGACGGCGCGCACCGAAGGGCGGGCGGAAGTAGAGCACCGGCTTGCCGGCAATCTGCGCGAGCGCATCGCTGGTGCGGGCCAGCTCCTCGCGGACGCGGCCGGGCGTGGAGAGCGCGAGATTGGGATGGCTCCAGGAGTGGTTACCGATGAGATGGCCGGCCTGGACGATGCGCCGCACCAGTGCCGGCTCAGCCTGAGCGTAGCGGCCCACCATGAAGAACGTCGCCCGGACGTCGTGGGCGGCCAGCACGTCGAGCAGGCGCGGCGTGCAGGGCGGGTTGGGGCCGTCGTCAAAGGTGAGCGCCAGTTCGCCGGGGCGCGGCGGGGCGATGAGCGCGCGCCCGAAGATGCGCGAAGCGGGCCACATGGCCGCGTAGGCATAGCCGCCCGCCGCCAGGCCAAGGCCGGCGGCAGCGCCCACTCCCACGTAAATGCCGGTAGCCAGCGGAGAATGCATGCCCACTACCAGTGTGCGGCGCTGAGGGGATGGACGGCAAGCCGCGGCCGGGGATTTGCTCCCGCGCGCGGCAGTTGGGCGTATACTTTGGTTGTTCGGGTCGCATCCTGAGTGGACGGAGCGGCACTGGAGACGAGCATGAGCCTTACCAACTTCCCCGACGCTGGCGTATCGCACACCGGCAACCCCATCACAAAAGTCACGATGCCCGCGCTGGCCGAGATGAAGCGCCAGGGCAAGCCCATCACTGCGCTCACCGCCTACGACTATGCCACTTCGCGGCTGGTGGACGAGGCCGGTATCGATTTGCTGCTGGTGGGCGACTCGCTGGCCATGGTGGTGCTGGGCCATGACAATACACTCGCCGTGACGGTGGACGAGATGCTGCATCACACGCGCGCCGTGCGCCGGGCCGTGCGCCGCGCTCTGGTGGTGGCCGACATGCCATTTGGCAGCTATCACGGCACGGTGGCCGAAGGGCTGGCCAACGCCGTACGCTTTGTGAAAGAGGCCGGAGCGGAAGCCGTGAAGATTGAAGGACCGCGCGTGGAGCTGGTGCGGGCACTGACGAATGCGGAGATTCCCGTGGTGGGTCACCTGGGGCTTACGCCGCAGAGCGTGCACCGCATGGGCGGCTACCGCGTGCAGGCCCGAACCGCTGAGACATTCAAGCGTCTTAAAGCCGATGCCCATACGCTGGCCGATGCCGGAGCGGGCGCACTGGTGCTGGAAGGCATTCCGCGCGAGGCGGCCGCAGTGATCACGGCAGAGTTGACGATTCCCACCATCGGCATTGGAGCAGGCCCCGATTGCGATGGGCAGATTCTTGTCTTCCACGACCTGGTGAACCTGACGTTTGCGCCACCGGCCAAGTTTGTGCGCCGCTACGGCGATGCCGCTGCGCTGATTCGCAGCGCGGTCGAGAGGTATCGCGAAGACGTGGAGCAGCGCGGCTTCCCCTCGGACGAGGAGAGCTATCATCTGCCGGAGGCAGCGCGCAATGCACTGCAGCCCAAGGCGGAAGCGACCCCGAAGCTGCACGCAGTGCGGAAGGCGTGATGGAGATTGTTCGCACAGTTGCAGAACTTCGGGCGTGGTCGCGCGCCGAACGCGGGCGGGCAGGCAACACGGTGGGCCTGGTGCCGACCATGGGCGCGCTGCACGCGGGCCACGCATTGCTGATCCGCGCGGCGGCAACAGGCTGCGGCCAGGTGGCTGTGAGCATTTTTGTGAACCCTACGCAGTTTGGCCCGAACGAAGATTACGCCCGCTACCCGCGCACGTTTGAGGCGGACTGCGCGCTGGCGGAGGCCGAGGGCGCGCATGTGGTGTTCGCGCCGGGCGTGGAAGAGATGTACCCGGCGGGCGCGGCGAGCTTTGTCGAGGTCGAAGGGCTGAGCGACCGGCTGGACGGCAAGTCGCGCCCCGGCCACTTTCGCGGCGTGGCGACCGTGGTGGCCAAGCTGCTGATTGCGGCCGAGCCTGACCGCGCCTACTTTGGCCAGAAGGACGCGGCCCAGGTGGCGGTGCTGCGCCGCATGGTGGCTGACCTTCGGCTTGGCACGGGAGTTGTGGTGTGCCCCATCGTCCGCGAGCCGGACGGGCTGGCGCTCAGCTCGCGCAACATTTATCTGAATGCTGCCGAACGAGCGCAGGCGCTCACGCTCAGCCGGGCCGTCCGCGAGACGGAGGCGAGGGTTGCAGCGGGCGAGCGCCGTGCCGATGTGCTCCTTGCCGCGGCGCGCGCGGTCTTTGCCGAGGAGCCCGCGGTGCGCGTGGACTACATCGAACTGGTGGACTGGGCCACGCTGGAGCCGGTGAGCACGGCGACTCCGGGCACGTTGTTTGCCGTGGCCGCATGGGTAGGAGCGACGCGGCTGATCGATAACTCGATCGTCGCTTGAGGCATCTGCCGGCCGCGGACCCGGGGCTGCCGGATTTGACACAGCAGCCCGCATTTGCGAGACTCAGAACTGCTGCCGATCTGGCGGAGTAGGCCAGATTTGTGTCCCGTGCCGAAGTGGCGGAATTGGCAGACGCGCGTGGTTCAGGTCCACGTACTCGCAAGGGTGTGGGGGTTCGAGTCCCTTCTTCGGCACCATCAATAAAGTCCATCCATACTCCAGACGTTGGCCCCTGGAATTCGCGACCGGAAGCCAACATCTGGACTGATCATCAGAATCCGCTTGATTTCACTACGCAGCGCCAGCGGCGGCGGGCTTAGCCTGGACCAGCGGC
>JAGWRX010000156.1 GCA_028876395.1 Acidobacteriota bacterium | reverse complement strand
TGGCCGGCCTCAGTGACGTACAACTCGACACTCCCTATCGCGAGGGCGGCTGGACCGCACGCCAGGTTGTACATCACGTGGCCGACAGCCACGCCAACGCCTACGTGCGGTTCAAGCTGTCACTGACGGAGGACTGGCCCACCGTCAAGCCCTACGACGAAGCCGCATGGGCAAAGCTGCCGGACAGCAGGCTTCCCATCGACGCATCGCTCTCGCTGATTGCCGCGCTGCACGCACGCTGGGTTGCGCTGCTGGAGTCGCTCACGGCCGAGGATTTCCGGAAGGGCTATATCCACCCCGAGTTGGGCCGTCAGGACCTGGCCACGGCGCTGGCGATCTACGAGTGGCACTCGCGCCACCACACGGCGCACATCACCGGCCTTCGCGCGCGGCAATCCTGGTAGGAGTCGCGCATGAGTCCGGCCGATTCAGCCGCATCCGCCGGACATCTTGCTCAGAGCATTGAAGAGTATCTGGCCGAGCACCCGGCAGCCGCGCTGCTTGAGGATGGCCGGGTGCTCTTCGACATGCGCACCGCACGCTACGCGGTGAGCGAGTCGCACGGCCGCTGCCTGCTTCAGTTGTGGAGCGAGGAGCGCAACCTGATGCGCACGGTTGTCGAGGTGCAGCAGCGCGCGCATTGCCTGCGCGTGCTCACGCGCCGCATGGGCGCGGCCAAGCCGCAGGCGCTGGAACTGGTGCCCACCAGCGACCGCCGCACGCCCACGGCGCGCGACGCGGCCCGGCGCAACTATCAGAGGTTGCTGGAGCGCGCGTTGACGCGCACCTTCCCCGGCTCGAAAGTGGACGGGATGCGCTCGGCCATGGACCTGGAGCACAGCTTTGGCCCCGCGTATACGCGCGGGCGGCTGCTCAGGGGCACGTCGGCCGAGGCGGTTATCGGCGTGGGCGAGGCGGAGTCCGCGGGCACGGTGGACGGCATTCTGACGCTGGGAATTTTGTGGCTCGACTACTGCCGCCAGCATGGCGACGCGCGGCGACACTTTGGCGGGCTCAAGGTGATTGTGCCTGCCGGAGCGTGGCGCACAACGGCGGAGCGCATGGCATGGCTGAACCATGCCGCCGCCGACTTTCAACTTTTCACGCTGGACGAGCGCAGCGAAGAACTCTCGCCGGTCGACTTTCGCGATACAGGAAATCTTGAGTCGCGGCTGGTGCATGCCTTTTCCGCTGCCACCGCCATTGAGCGCTGCCAGGCGGGCATCGACCGGCTGCTCGGGCTCACGCCGCCAGCGGCCAGAGAGCGCGTGGAAATCAGGCCGCGCTCGGCGACGGAGGTTGCGCTGCTGCTGCATGGCCTTGAGTTTGCCCATGTTCGCCATGGCGTCGCTGCGCACTCCTTTGCCCGCGAGGATGAGATTACCTTTGGCGCGGGCGCCAATGAAACTCCGCTGACGGAAGAGAGCGAGGCGCTGGGCCGCGAGCTTTTTGAGCGGCTCTTCCTCAGCCGCCACGCCGACGGCATGCGCACGGACGCGCTGTTCCGCCTGCAGCAGGAGCGATGGCTTGAGTCGCGGCTGCGCGGCGGCATTG
The DNA here is from genome assembly GCA_028876395.1 of Acidobacteriota bacterium. Classification (GTDB taxonomy): domain Bacteria; phylum Acidobacteriota; class Terriglobia; order Terriglobales; family Acidobacteriaceae; genus Telmatobacter. The sequence goes on along the minus strand of JAGWRX010000156.1, from coordinate 36,212 downwards.
CAGAGCTGATGCCCAGCCTGCGCGGCGACCTCATGTATACGCAGGTGCCCGCGCTTTCGTCGGGCGACCGGGGCATGCTGGACCTGCTCACGCTGGACCGCAACGGACGCCTGGCGGTTATCGAACTGAAGGCCGATGAAGACCTGCATCTGCCCCTGCAGGCGCTGGACTACTGGATTCGCGTGCGCGCGCTGAATGACGACCGCCGGCCCGCCGCAGGAGCCAGCAGGCCCCTCTCGGCCTTCGAGCGCCAGGGCTACTTTGCCGGCGTAGAGGTTTCGCCGCTTGCGCCGCGCCTGCTGCTGGCCGCTCCGGCGCTGCGCATCCATCCCGCGAACGAGCCGGTGCTGCGCTACTTCTCACCGCAGGTGGAGTGGGAGATGATTGCGCTCAGCGAACACTGGAGGCGCGAACTGAAGGTCGTCTTCCGCAAGCGCAGCGGGGATGCACGCGTGTGATGCGCGGATTTCTGCCTGTTCCGAACAGGATGCGGAAACGAGGGGTGTCCGGCGCGTGCGGCGGGTGTTTCACGACTCCGCGAAATTATCTGCAAATGGTCGGGAGGATTTTTGCGGGTTCAGTGGAGTGGATTCCCACATCTCAGAAGCGAATGTGGGGCACCCATTTTCGTGGCGGGTCAGATGTGGGTCGCCTGCCTAACAGCAGACAGTAGAGTGCAGACAGTCTTGATTGGCTGTCTGCTTATTTTTTGAGCGGCTTGCGGGCGAAGTAATACAGCGAGTAGGCGAGCATGGCGAAGGCCAGGACCGACACCCATGTGTGATCGAGGAAGGTGTGGGGGAAGTTGAGGATGTCGCCTTTGTCGAAGGTGGTTTCATAGCCTTTGAGGGCGACGCCGAGCAGGCCTACGATGCCTCCGGCAGCGATGAGTCCCGAGGCGAAGAGGGATCCGGGCGAGATTTCGCTTTCTGTTGCTCCTTCGCCGGCCTTCTCTGCGGCCTGATCGATGAACCAGCGGACCATGCCGCCGACGAAGATCGCCAGCGTGGTTCCGATGGAGAGGTAGGCTCCGACGGCGAAGGAGAGCGAGCGGATGCCGAGCAGCTCGACGGCGATGACGAGGAAGACGCCGAGCATGACCAGTCCCCAGGGGAGCTTGCGGCTGAGGATGCCGTTGATGACAGTGGCCATGAGGCGGGCCTGCGGGGCGGCGGCCTTCTCGCTGCCGATGCCCTGGATCCACTGCACCTCAATGCGGCCGGTGGAGGGCGAATAGAGATATTTGCCGTCGGCCAGTTCGGGCGAGCCGAGGGCGTTGAGCACGACGAATTCGCTGCGGTGGTGCAGGGTCGAGGTCTGGCCGGGGCCGAGGACGGGAAACTGCTCAGGGAGTCGGCGCGTGTCACTCTGAACAGCGACGCCGGGGTGCGATGCGGTGAGGCTCCATGGCTGCGAGGCTGAGCGGAACTCCTGGAGGCCGGTGTTCATCAGGTTCAGCGTGAAGCCGATGGCGATGGTGGAGACGACGACGCCGATCATCAGGGCGATCTGCTGCAGGCGCGGCGTGGAGCCGACGATGTAGCCGGTCTTGAGGTCCTGGGAAGTGTCGCCCGCGTTGGCCGCGGCGATGCAGACTACGCCGCCGATGGTGATGGCGAGCGCGCCGAAGGCCGGGCTCGTCCAGCCCTTGACCAGAAAGATGGCGGAGGTGGCCATGAGGGTGGCGATGGTCATGCCGCTGATGGGGTTGGCCGAGCTGCCGATGAGGCCCACGATGCGCGAGCTGACGGTGACGAAGAGAAATCCGAAGACGACGACGAGGAGCGAGGCCGCGAGGTTGGCTTCCCAGCCCACGTAGGCGCCGGGGACGGGCTTGAATTGCAGGAAGAAAAACATGCAGGCCACGAGCAGGATGGAGCCGATGATGACCACGCTCATGGAGAGGTCGTTCTCTGTGCGGAGCGGTTGGGCGCTGGCGGCGGACTTGGAGCGCAGGTTTTTGAAACCGGAGCTGAGCGCCCCGAGGATGGTGGGCAGCGTCTTGAGCAGGGTGATGAGTCCGGCTGCGGCGACGGCTCCGGCGCCCATGGGGCGGATGTAGGTGGCCCAGAGATCGCTGGGGCCCATCTGCGCAATGGGGACGGTGCCGGGATAGATGGGGTGTGGCAGCTCCTTGCCGAAGAAGTAGATGAGCGGCATGAGGACTAGCCAGGAGAAGACGCCTCCGGCGAAGAGGACGCCCGCGACTTTGGGGCCGATGATGTATCCCACGCCGAGATACTCCGGTGTGGCGTCGGCCTTGATGGACGCGCCTTTGAGGATGTGCGCGGGGCCGAAGTCGGGCTGGTACTCGGGCGTCGCGGGCCAGGCCTTGAAGATGTTTTCGTTCTGGAAGAGGGTGTAGAGCGCGCCGAGGCCGAGTCCGAAAAAGACGCGGCTGGCGAGCGAGCCGCCGCGCTCGCCGGCTATCAGCACATCGGCGCAGGCTGTTCCTTCGGGATAGGTCAGGTTGCCGTGCTCCTCGACGATGAGCTGGCGGCGGAGGGGAATCATGAAGAGCACGCCGAGCCAGCCGCCGATCAGCGCCAGCAGAAAGATGCGCGAGTATTCGAGATCGAAGCCGAGAAAGATGAGCGCGGGCAGCGTGAAGATTACGCCCGCGGCGATGGACTGGCCGGCATTGCCGGTGGTCTGCACGATGTTGTTTTCAAGGATGGAGGCGCGGCCGAGGACGCGCAGGATGCTGATGGAGAGAACCGCGATGGGGATGGAGGCGGCTACCGTGAGGCCAGCGCGCAGGCCCACATAGACCGTGACGGCGCCAAAGATGATGCCGAAGAGCGAACCGAGCAGAATGGCGCGAAGGGTGAACTCGGGGCGGTTCTCTGAGGGCGAAACAAAAGGCTGAAACTCGGGCACAGGTAATCTCCCAGCGCTTGCAAGCGGAAATGCGTGAATCCCTGAAATGGGGAGTGTAACAGCGTAGGGGAAGCAAGGCACAGTGAGGCAGCGCACAATTTGGGTGCCGTGAGCGGACCGGCGACGCTAACGCGGATACCGTTGCGACTGACTTGGCGAAACAGACTCCGGGCGCGTAGGGTAGGGAGCAACCGAAGCGCAACGCTCAACGGAGAATCGAACATCATGTCCAACCCAGCGCTTGCTCCCGAACCTGTTCGGAGGCTGCTTTCTCTGGATGTCGTCCGGGGCATCACGATCGCCTTCATGATCATGGTGAACAACAATGGAGGCGCCGGTTCGTGGCACTTTATGAATCACGCCCACTGGAACGGCCTGACGCCGACCGACCTCGTGTTTCCCACGTTCGTGTTTGTGGTGGGCGTGTCGGTGGTCTTCGCAACCGAGGCGCGCCTGGCCCGCGGCGACACGCGCACGAAGCTGGCCTGGCATACGCTGCAGCGCGCGGTGATCCTGTTTCTGCTGGGCGTCGTGGTCAACAGCTTCCCGTTCTTTGAGCTTGTTCACATGCGGTTTTACGGCGTTCTGCAGCGGATCGCCGTCTGCTACCTGGTGGTGAGTCTCTTCTACCTGTGGGACAAGCGCGTGTGGACCAAGGTTGCGGCGCTGGTTGCCGCGCTGGTGGGTTACTGGGTGCTGGTGCGCTGGGTTCCCATCCCGGGCGTGGGCATGCCGGGACGCGATGTGCCGTTCATGGACGTGACGCAGAATCTTGTTTCATGGATTGACCGCCACGTCTTTCCCTATCACCTCTATCTGGAGCCGCCGCTCCATAATGTTCGCGATCCTGAAGGGCTGCTGAGCGATCTGCCCGCCATCGGGACAGCGCTGATGGGCGTGCTCACCGGTCTCTGGCTGCGCAGCCGCAAGGCGGTCTCTGCCAGGGCGCTGGGGTTGGGCGCGGCTGCGGTGGTCTGCCTCGCGCTGGGCTACCTGTGGTCGCTCGAGTTCCCGCTGAACAAGAACATGTGGACCAGCTCGTTTGTGCTGGTGGCGGGCGGCTACTCGCTTGCTCTGCTCACGCTTGCCTTCTGGGCCGTGGAGCAGCAGGGCTGGCGCAAGGGCTGGACCTGGCCATGGCTGGTCTTCGGCTCCAACGCCATTGCGGCTTACATGATCAGCGAGCTGCTCTCCAGCGCGCTGTGGGCCACTCGCCTGACCCCGTCGGGCGGCCTCGCGTTCACTTCAAGCGAACACCTTGAGCCGGTGCAGCCCTATCTGTTCCACCACATCTTTGCGCATATCCCCGATCCGGGCTGGGCCGCGTTTGCCTACTCGGTGTCGTTTACCGCGGTCTGCTTTGTCCCGGTCTGGATCCTTTACCGCAAGAAGATTTTTGTGAAGGTGTAAGGTGACCTGTCAAGGGGATGCGCGGTCTACACAGTGACATGCTGCGGAGGCGGACGCTGGCGCTCCGCAGCATGATCCCCTTGCGACGGTTGACGATGATTTGCAGGCAGGATGCCGGGCTGGCCATGAGCGGCGCGGATGAATTCCGCGCTTCCGCGAGCAGGATGCGCGCACTGCTGGACATCGCCGTCTGCTATGGCCTGATTCTGCTCGTCATCTGGACGCCGCGGCCCATGCAGCGCTGGTTCTACTGGACCGCGATTGCGTGGGTTGTGCTCTCCACGTGTCTTTCATTCGCGGGATGGAAGGCGATGGGCTTTCGTGTCGCGGGGTTCCGGCGCTCGTTGTGGGTGGTGGGCATAGCGCTGATGACTGCGGCAGGCGCGGTTGCTCTTGCGGCGCGGTTGCACACGCTGCATGAGCCGCACGGGCCAATGCAGTGGGTGCGGTCCTTTGCCGGATATACGGTGTGGTCGCTGATGCAGCAGTTCCTTCTGCAGGGATATTTTCTGCTGCGGCTGCAGCGCATTCTGCCTGGCCGCGCCTGGGCTGTCGTCGCTGCCGCGGGGCTTTTTGCGGCGGCTCATTTACCCAATCCGATTCTGACGCCAATGTCCTTCGTGTGGGGTCTGACCGCCTGCCTCGTCTTCCTCCGCTTCCGCAATATTTACCCTCTTGCGCTGGCGCACGCCATCTTCGGCATCTGCATTGCCGTCACCATTCCCGCGCCGGTGGTGCGCAACATGCGGGTCGGGCTGGGCTACCTGAGATATCACGCGCCCCGTCCGCTTCACCTGAGCCAGAGCGACCACAGCGTATCGACCGTTGCATGGGTAATAGCGGAGGCTCCCACGCGGCGTTGCGCGCGCCAGGCCCTGCCGTAGAAGATGCCCGCCAGCGCGGCCATCAGGACGTAGCGCCAGTTGAAGTTCACGGTTCGCTTGTTCCAATGCGCCAGGCCGAAAAGGGCGGCCGTGAGCAGCAGCGCGGACGTGCGGCCCAGGCGCCGTTCCAACAGGTTCTGCAGCCAACCGCGAAAGAAGAGTTCCTCGGGAATCGCGATGAAGAGGAAGGTAAAGGCAAAAGCGCCTGTGGCGTGCAGCGGCTGCGGCCATGCTGTGTGGATGTGCAGAAAGCCCAGCGCGAGGCCGAGCGGAATGGCGATCAGCGCATAGAAGCAGAACTCGCGCAGGCCAACGCCGACATCGCGACCGCACAACCGCAGGTCGAATCCGACGCCATCGAGCTGCCGCACCGCGAGAAATCCGAAGACGCCAGCATCGAGCAGGAGCATCTTGCCCAGCGCAGCCAGCCCGGCGGGCCATGCGGGCTCAAGCCAGCGCATATCGACGGCGAGGCCGAGCACGAGGAGGAGCAGGAAGTCACGCCAGTTGCCGCGCAGGCTCGGATCGGCGCTTGCGGCCTGGCTCATGAGCCAGGCAATGGCCACGGGCAGCGCAGCGTAGACTGCCAGCCAGCTCCAGTGAAAGACGCCGAAGGATGTCGCCACCATCGCATAGGGCACGCACAGCAGTGCCGGTGCAGCAAGACGTGCTGACCGTGGCAGCGCCTGCGCCAGCAGCCTGATGCGCCCAGGAAAGAAGGCTGCGCCCAGCGTGGGAATCAGGATGAGAAGAGCCGCGAGGACGACTTCCGGCCGGAGGATGGAGTGAGGGTTCATTGCGGGACTCAAGTGCTCGCCGCTTGCTTCACCGGCCGGAAGAGCCACACGAGCAGCAGCGCGAAGAGCAGGCCGCCCACCGTGAACTTGAGCCAGACGGGCGCATGGGATGGGGAGAAGAAGCCTTCGAGGCAGCCGGCGATGACCAGCAGGGGAATGATGCCTGAGACGAGGCGGGTGGCCTCCATGCCGCCCTGCGCGACGGATTCGCGCCAGCGCATTGAGCCGGGGAAGAGCATGGCGTAGCCGAGCCGGAATCCCGCTCCGCCGGCGATGAGAATCGAGGGCAGCTCCAGCGCTCCGTGCGGCGCCACAAAGCTCCACAGCGCGAGCGACATGCCGTATTGATGACAGGCCGCTCCGATGACGCCCATCATCATGCCGTTCACGTAGAGATAGAAGAAGGTGCCGAGTCCGAAGGCGATGCCGCCGGCGAAGGTGACAAAGCTGACCGTCAGGTTGTTGGTCATGATGTGGCTGGAGGCCATGGGCGCGGCGCTGACAACAGACCGCGTCCACATCTCATGGCGCTCCATGGTGGCAATCATAGCCGGTCCCACGAAATGGCGCATGAATTCCGGCTTTGCGCTGGTGAGCGCCGCGCCCAGCATCCCCCACGCCACTGAAACCAGCAGAGATGCCAGCACAAAAGGCAACTGGCGCTGGAAGATGAGCGGATACTCGTCGCGTAGAAAGCGGAAAAGAGAGAGTGCGCTCGTTTTCCGTTCAGAATAGATGATGTGGTGGGCGCGAGCCAGCAACTGATTCACGTGTTCGGCATGGGTGCGCGCCGTAGCGTCCTGGCGCAGCGCAGAAAGGTCCGCCGCCACCTGGCGGTAGAGCAGAGCCATCTCCTGCAGTTCGGCGCGGGAGAGCCGGCGAAGGCCGCTCTGGTCCGATTGCGCGAGCAGCGCCGCCAGCCGGTCCCAGTGAGGCCGTCGCTTCTGCATCCACTGATTTGAGAGAATGTGCGTCATGGCCCCGAATTCAGACCAGCTTAGCATCGAAACGCCGGAACTGGTGGCGATTGAGATGCCTCTTGCGGGCATTGGCAGCCGATTTATCGCCCTGCTGATCGATACGCTCATCTGGCTGGTTGCGGTGGCCGTGCTCTCGCTGGCTTTCTGGATTCTTCGGCCCGGCATCGGCGCGTTCTCGAGGCTTTCGGCGCAATGGGCAGTCGCAATTTATCTGCTGATTTCCTTCCTGCTCAACTGGGGATACTTCACACTGTTTGAGGCCTTCTGGGGCGGGCGCACGCCGGGCAAGCGCATCGCCGGAATCCGCGTGATTCAGCGCTCCGGGCGCGCCATCGGCCTGCTTGAGTCGATGGCGCGCAACTTTATCCGGTACATCGACCAGATCCCCTTTTTCTATGCGGTCGGAGTGATCGCGGTGTTTGCCACCCGCCAGCACCAGCGGCTGGGTGACCTGGCCGCGGGAACCCTGGTCGTCCGCGATCGCGCGCAGGAGGCGCCGCTCTGGGGCGAGTCGGGCACGCGCACGTTCACGGCCGCGGCGTTCTCCCAGATCGCTCCGATGCCAGAACCCGGCTCGACCCTTGCACTGGACGCCGCGGGCCTGGCCAGACTCACGCCCTCTGATCTGGAGGTTCTTGAGGGATTCTTTGCGCGCAGACTCGACTTGCCTTTGCCTGTCCGCCAGGCCCTGGCGCAGCGGATCGCTGGAGCCATCCAGGCAAAGTCAGGTCTCGAAGCTCCTCCGGGAGCCAGCATTGAGACCTTTCTTGAAGCCGTTGCCCGCCAGTTCAGGGATATCGCCCGGATGCAGTAGGCGCGCTTCGGCGGGTGTTCGAGCCGCCCCATTCTGACAACGAGCCGTTGTGAAGCTGTTTTGCTCCCTCCGGCGCGGCGCAGCGCGAGGCTGCGGTTTGTCCTCCTTTGTCCGGGGCAGTCCGTTCGCGGGGACTCATGGAAGTCATCTCCAGCAATTGGTTCATCCAGAAGGGGTTGCCAGGATCATTCCTGCGGAGGGGCCGAGGCTCGGACAAGGGCGGTCGGGGTGGCTGAAAGTCATGCTTGACAATCGTGGTTTATTGGGGTTTTAATCACTCCCGGCTCAGCGACAAGGCTGTTCTGCTTCAAACGCTTAAACGTTTGAGCAGTGAAATTCCAAAATGTGTAACTGATGGAATTTCATCTTCAAGAATATGGAGAAATCAGCCGGGTCCTAAGCCTGTTCCGCGGGATTTGCGTCGCGGGGCGGGCGATAAAAAGCCAGGGGCCTGCCAGTGTACTGAGGAGCGCATTGGCAGAGAACGAGAAGCGAATCGAACCCCGCGTACCGGCACGATGGAATGCCGGCGGCATGCCACACCAGAGACTGGGTGGCGGATGCGTGAAGACGGGTTGAACGGTGCGAGGAATCGGGAAGTAAATGGATTTTCTTCTTGACAGTCCTCAATCCGCGCGCATTAAATGGCTCGGTCGCTATTCAGAGCCAGCTGGAAAATCGATGTATTTGAACGCAACCTGTTCAGATTATTCTCAGCCGTCACGGCGTCTTCCGGAAGCGAAGGACACCGAGGCGGCGATGTGTAATTCCAGCGGGGCGCAAGGGACACAAAGAGAACACGGGTTGCGCTCAAGATCAGCTCTGAAGTGTCGCACTGGGTCCATGGTGCTCATCAACCGGCTTCACACCTGCCAGATGGGGAAGCGATAGAAACATGAACCAGCAGCAGTACAACCTTGAAAAGGAAGGTCACATGAGACAGATGAGATACAGGTTCTTCCTGTTGCCGTTGATTTTCGTGCTGGCGTGCGTGGGAGCATTCGCGCAGGCCAACTCTGAAATCACCGGCATCGTTACGGACCAGACGGGAGCGGTGGTTCCAGACGCGACCATCGTCATCACCAGTACCACCACGGGATTCACAAAATCCACCGTGAGCGGACCAACTGGCCTGTACGATATCCCCGGATTGAATCCATCCACCTACAACATGAAGGTGACCGCGAAGGGCTTTCAGTCCTTTGCGCAAACCGGCATCGTGGTCAACGTTTCAATGACGGCCCGCGTTGACGTCAAGCTGACGGTCGGCGCCGAGTCGCAGACGGTTACCGTCGAAGCAGACGCGCTCGCCGTGCAGGCCGACTCGAACGTGGTCAGCACGCTGATCAGCTCCGAGCAGATTACGCAGATCGCGACGGAGAATCGTAACTTTGCTGCACTGGCGGCCCTTGGCCTGGGCGTAAGCTCCGCCCTGCCGGACAGCAACACGCCCACCTCTGTGGCCTCCAGCTTCACCATCAGCGTGAACGGACTGCGCGAGAGCCACAACATCTGGCTGATCGACGGTGGTGAGGCCGATGACCGCGGCGGCGCCGGCGGCATGAACATCATGCCTTCGCAGGACGCCATTGCCGAGTTCTCGATGCTCACCTCCAACTATCCTCCGGACTACGGTATCTCCTCCGGCGCTACGATGAGCCTTTCGCTCAAGAGCGGCACGCAGAAGTACCACGGCGAAGTGTGGGAGTTCAACCGCACCGCGGCCTATGACGCCAACGAAGTCTTCAACAAGCTGGCACACCCGGTGGTGCCGCGCACCAATGTCCACTACAACATTTACGGCTTCAACATTGGCGGCCCGCTGTTCATTCCCAAGGTGTACAACACCAACAAGCAGAAGACGTTCTTCTTCTGGAATGAAGAGTGGCGCAAGATTCTGTCCGGCGCCGGCTCGAACCTGACGCAGACCCTGGATCCTGCCGACTATCCGGTCATGGGCCAGAACCTGCACTATGTTGCGCCGCTGTTCGCACCCAGCACGGAACTGCGCGTACCGAACGTCGATCCCACGTCTTACTACGCGACCCAGGTGCTGGCTCCGATGGGCCTGGTTCCGGGCGCTGCCCCGGGCACGCCGGGAGGCTTCACGGTTGACAGCGCAGGGCTGCCCGTCGTTCCGCATCAGCTGTTTGATTCGAACGGTGTGCTTTATCTGAATTCGGGTGTGTTTCCCAAGCCGAACGTGACCGGTCAGGACCGCAACATTTCCAACATTGCGAACCCGATCGACGTCCGTGACGACATCGCGCGTGTCGACCACAAGTTCAACGACAAGTGGACGATTCTGGGCCATTACATGCATGACACCGTGACCCAGGGTTCCGCGCAGCCGTTCCTGGGCTGGCTTTGGGCAAGCTACAACACCATCACCAGCACGCTGTCGAACCCGTCGTACTCTGCCGCGATCAAGCTGAGCGGCACCATCAATCCCAACCTGCTGGTTGAAGCCAGCATGAACTACGACGGCAACATCATCAACATCACCAACAGCGCGAATGCCAAGCTGCCTACCGGCTGGAACGTTTCCCCGGTGGCATCGAGCTTCAAGATTACGAAGAACTCGCTGCCTGGCGTCGGCTACCTCGGACCGTATGGAACGGCTGAGGACACGGGCTCCGCGCCGTGGCACAACGCCGCTCAGGACTACGAGCCCAAGGTGGATATTTCCTACACCATGGGCAAGCATGCCATGAAGTTCGGCTTCAGCTACAACCGCTACACCAAGAACCAGCAGCTGTTCGGCGACCAGCAGGGCAATTACAGCTTTGGCCAGCTGACCAACGACAGCTTGATGGATATCGCGCTGGGTCTTTCCACCGGCTACAGCCAGTTCCAGGCCACGCCAATCCGTCACTATGTGAACCAGACGCCCTCGGCGTATGCCATGGACAACTGGCACGTGACGCCGCGCTTGAGCTTGCAGCTCGGCCTGCGTTATGACGCTCTGCCGCACGCATGGGAGCGCAACAACCAGGTTGCCAACTTCAACCCGGCCGCCTACCTGCAGTCGCAGGCTCCGATCTGGACCAACACCGGCACCATCAACCCGGCCAGCCAGTCCATCCGGACCGTCAACTCCGTGCAGTTCTATCTGAACGGCATGGGTCTTGCCGGCCAGTATGGCTTCCCGCGCGGCCTGGTCAAGAACGACTACCAGACGCTGCAGCCTCGCGTGGGCTTCTCTGAGGATCTCTTCGGAAACGGCAAAACCGTTCTCCGCGGCGGCTTCGGAACCTTCTTCGAGCGCCTGCAGGGCAACGACATCTACAACGCAGCCACCAGCGCGCCGTTCGCCTACAACCTGGGCCTCGGCAACAACTCGTTCAGTGCCCCGGGATTCAACTGGGCGACAGGAACTTCCATTCAGGGCTTCCCGGTCTTTGCTTCCGGCGTGACCAATCTGGCGCAGGACTATCGTGCGCCTGCCGTGGCTATGTTCAGCCTGGGCGTGCAGCGTGAGCTGGCTCCCTCGGTTGTCATGGTTGTGCAGTACGTTGGCAACATGGCATGGCACCAGAACATCGAGCGCCCCCTCAACAACATCCCGATCACGGCTACCACCATCGATCCGCTGACCGGCTCAACAACCGACTCGGGCCAGCAGTACATCCGCTGCCTCGCGGGTGATACCAATAACCACTATGGTGAGTCCGCGAACGGCAAAGGCGACGGTCCGTATGACGCAGGTTGCCATCCTGGCTTCAGCCATCAGGTGAACGGCATTCCCGTGTTCCCCGGTGGTTTCAACCAGTTCCGCACCTACCAGGGCTATACCGGCATCACGCAGCAGGAAAACACCACCAACGGCACCTACAACGGCTTCCAGGCCGGCGTTCGCATCCAGAACCGCTGGGGTCTGAGCGGCGAAATCGATTACACGTGGTCCCACGAAATCGATATCACCAGCTACGACCTGAGCACCGTTCCCAACCCCTACAACCTGAAGTACAACAAGGGTTCGGGCGCGCTGGATCGCCGCCACATGGTGAACACCAACTACATCTACCAACTGCCTATCTTCACCAAGAGCAGCGGTCTGGCTCACTCGATTATGGGTGGCTGGTCGCTCGCCGGTACCGCGATCTTCGAAACCGGTCTGATCGCAACGCCGGGCGTCTCGCTCAACTACGATCCGATTGGCCTCGGCGGCGGCTACTCCAACCGTCCGAACGTCAGCGGAAAGATGCGCTACCCCAAGAAGTTCGGGCAGTGGTTCGATACCAGCATGTTCTCCTCCCCGATTCCTTCGTGGCTCGGCGGACCCAACCTCGGCTTCGGCAGCTCCGGCAAGGATGCAATCGTCGGACCGGGCCGTATCGACTTCACGACTTCGCTGTACAAGTCGTTTGCGATGACGGAGCGGGCGCACGTCGAGCTTCGCTTTGAATCGTTCAACACCTTCAACCACAGCGAGTGGAATGGATTGAGCACGTCCTCTCCGCAATGGTCAGGAACCAACAACTTCGGCCAGGTCACGAGCGCATGGGATTCCCGTAAGCTCGAGCTTGGCGGCAAGTTCGTGTTCTAAGCCAACGCTCAACCGGGGGCGCGGCGGGCAATCCCCGCCGCGCCCCTTTTCTTTGCCCGCGAAAATTGCCCTCCGGGATTGTCTGGAGAGAAAATAAGAAAAGCAGGGGCGTCTCGCATCCGCGTTGCAATGCGAATCACTTCATGCCACGGGTTGCTGGTTCAGTGCGGAAAGAGGATCTTGTGAGACGGGTTGCAGGAGTGGGAATCGCCCTGGTATGGATTGCCGCTGTGACGGGCGGCCATGCACAAACCAGAAAGGCCCCTGATCCCCTGCGCGAGACGGCGCTGACACTGGAGCAGCAGGGCAAGAACGCCGAGGCCGAGGCGGCCTGGCGGGCATTTCTGAAGGCCAATCCCTCCGACCCCGAGCCCTATGCGCATCTCGGCCTGCTGGAAGCGCGCCAGGAGCACTACAAGGAAGCTATACCGCTTTACCGGAAGGCGCTCACGCTGGGTCCGCAAATCCCCAGCGTCCTGCTGAACCTGGGGCTGGCGCAGTTCAAGGGCGGCGAACTGAAAGAATCGATTGCGACCTTCGAGCCGCTGATCAAACGAGAGCCCCCCGCCTCGCCCATGGCACAGCAGCTTACTCTTTTGATCGGCATGGCCCACTATGGACTGGCCGAATACGCGGCCGCGGCGCCCTATCTGCAGCAGGCAGCAGACAGCGACCCGAACAGCCTGCCGCTGCTGCTGGCGCTGGCCCACAGCTATCTCTGGTCCAAGCAGTCCAGGCAGGTGCTCGACGTCTATAAGAAGATTCTTCTCATCAATCCGGACTCCGCCGAGGCCGACATGCTGGCCGGCGAAGCGCTGGATGAGATGAAGGACAATGAAGGCTCGACAAAAATGTTTCGCGCCGCCGTCAAGGCCAATCCCAAGGAGCCCAATGTCCATTTTGGCCTGGGCTACCTGCTGTGGTCGCAGAAGCAATACCCTGAGGCGGCCAGGGAATTCCAGGCTGAGCTGGCCAATGATCCGAACCACGCGCAGGCTATGCTCTATCTTGCGGATTCAGATGTGCAGATGAATCAGATGGCGGCAGCCCAGCCGCTGTTGGAAAAAGCCGTCAAACTGGATCCTTCACTGGCGCTGGCCTACCTCGATCTGGGAATCGTATACAGCGAGGCCGGGCGCAACGAAGATGCGCTGCGGGAACTGGCGGTGGCCGCAAAGCTCACGCCGGATGACGTCAATGTGCACTGGAGGCTGGGAAGGCTCTATCGGACCATGGGTAAAAAGGAGGAGGCCAAGGCCGAGTTTGACAAGGCCAGCAAGCTGAACAAGGCCGCCGACGAAGACCTTTACAAGAAGATTGCCAACGGGGCGGCACATCCTCCGCAGGCGCAGACTGCCCCCGCCGACAAATAGTCTTCAGTTTCGATGGGCGTGCTCGTCGCTGGCTCTGTCATGCGCCAGCATGTAGGCAAGAGCTTTCTCCGGGCAGAGATGCTCGGCCTCCTCCACTTCCAGTTCCTCTGGAGTTTCCACAGCCGAGGCCACCGTCATAAAGCAATACAGGCAGCGCGTGTTGTAGGTGCCATTGTCATTCTGGGTGCGACTGTACATCTCTCCTACCTCCGGCGCGAAAGATTTTTCGATAGTAGCCAACCTTGAAGCGCACGGAAAGTGAGCGGCGTCACTCCATTGTGTGAGCCAGCAACATGGAGCGCATCAGACCGGGAGAAGGAGCTACAACTTGATGCTCTGGTTCGCATCGCGGCGCACCTGCCAGCAGGGGCTCAACGCGCCGTGAGGAAACAGCGAGAGGGCGCAGGGAACCTCCACGGAGCCGAGATAGTCGAACTCCTGCTTGTTGCCTTTCAGCGGAACAGTCAGATAGCGGTTCACGGTAATCTTTGACACCGGCGAGCCGCGCAGACGGAAGACGGCCCAGTCGCCGAGGTAGACGGCAACGAAACACGCTACCAAAATCAGAACCAACCTCTGCAGCCAGCGCTTCATGCAGTCTCGTCCTTCAGTGAGCAGCGCACTCTTCCTTCAGAGCCATGCGCCTTGCTTTAGCGTATCTGAATTGTGCGGCGCAGGCTAAGGATGTGATGGGGATTCGCGCAGTGAGGAAAGCAGGACCGGGGGCGGAGCACCTTCGGGCACCACCAGCCGCTGCGGCGCGCAGCAAGCGCGATGCAGCCGGGCCAGGTCGGCCTGCATCTGCCTGTCATTGCGCAGCGAAGCCAGCACGGCGGTGAGAAGGGAGGCCGCTCCGCTCTCGGCGGGCATGCAGATGCGGTAGTGCATCCATTTGCCCTCGCGCCGCGCGGCCACGATGCCGGCCTTGCGCAGATAGGCCAGGTGGCGCGAGATTTTCGGCTGGCTCTGGCGCAGAACATCGACAAAGTAGCAGACGCAGACCTCGCGGCCGGCCATCAGGTTCAGCAGGCGCAGCCGGGTCGTGTCGGCCAGCGCCGAGAACAACGTGGCAAGATCGGCTGACTTCAAGCTTCGCCCCATGGTGATATTGTATACGGATTGACAAATATATAAGCGCAAAATATATTTGCTTAAGCGAATGTGAGGTGCTCTCGGTGGATACAAGAGCCGTGGTTCAGGAAAAATACGGGGCGGCTGCGCGGCATGTGAAAGAGAGCAGTGCCGCCGCGTGCTGCAATCCGGCGTTCAGTTGCTGCGACCCAATCACCACAAATCTCTATGACGAGGCGGAGAAGAGCGGCCTGCCGGCCAGCGCCGTGCTGGCATCGCTCGGTTGCGGTAATCCCACGGCGTTGATCGAACTGAAGCCGGGTGAGACGGTACTGGACCTCGGGTCGGGCGGCGGCATCGATGTTCTGCTATCGGCCAGGCGCGTTGGGCCGGCCGGCAAGGCCTATGGCCTCGACATGACGGATGACATGCTCGCCCTGGCCCGCGAGAATCAGCGCCAGGCAGGCGCAGAGAATGTCGAATTCCTCAAGGGCGAAATCGAAGACATCCCACTCGCCGATGGATCTGTGGACGTGGTGATTTCAAACTGCGTCATCAATCTTTCTGCGGACAAGGACCGTGTGCTGCGCGAGGCGTTCAGAGTGCTCAGGCCCGGCGGCCGCTTTGCGGTGTCGGATGTGGTGGCGCGCGGAGACGTGCCCGTGGAAGTGCGCCGCAGCATGGAACTGTGGGTGGGTTGTATCGCGGGTGCGCTTGAAGAGACTGAGTACATGGACAAGCTCGAACGGGCGGGCTTCACTGGCATTTCCGTGGAGCCGACACGCGTGTACAACGTGGAAGATGCGCGGACCTTTCTTCAGGATGCCGGAGTGGATGTGGACGCCATCGCTCCGCTGGCCGAAGGCAAGCTGATGAGCGCATTCGTGCGTGCGACCAAACCCGGCGCGCCGTGCTGCGGGTCGAAATGCAACTGCAGTTGACGGAGCAGAACGAAGTGGCCACAACGCAGAGCCCCTACAGGATCCTTGTGCTGTGCACCGGCAACTCGGCGCGCAGCATTATGGGCGAGGCGCTGTTCAACACGCTCGGCGCAGGGCGCTTCAAGGCGTACAGCGCGGGCAGCCACCCGAGCGGGCGCGTAAATCCATTCGCCATCGAACAGGTGTGCGCGCTGGGTTACGCGACCGAGCAACTGCGCAGCAAGAGCTGGGACGAGTTTGCCGCGCCGGGCGCACCGCAGATGGACTTCGTGGTGACAGTGTGCGATAACGCGGCGGGCGAGGTGTGCCCCGTTTGGCCGGGCCATCCCGTCACGGCGCACTGGGGCTTTCCTGATCCGGCAGCCGTGGAGGGCAGCGACGAGGAAAAGCGCGCGGCCTTTGCGCGCACGCTGCAGCAGATACGCACGCGCGTGCAGCTTTTTCTCAGCCTTCCGCTCGATACGCTGGACAGAATGGCAATCCAACAACGGATTCGAGCCATCGGACAGGAACCGCTGTAAGAACTTCACAACACGAGAGGCAGAATGCAACCTGAAGCTGAGATCTGCTGTCCGGTGCCCGCGGCGGGACGCGCTGCCCGGCTTTCGTTTATTGACCGCTATCTCACGCTTTGGATCTTTCTGGCCATGGCGGCCGGCGTTGCCCTGGGGCGGTTTGTGCCGGCTGTGCCTGCGTTCATCCAGCGCTTCCAGGCAGGCACGACCAACATTCCTATCGCAGTCGGGCTCATTCTCATGATGTATCCGCCGCTGGCCAAGGTGCAGTATGAGCGGATGGGGGAAGTCTTTCGTAATCGCAACGTCCTCGGCCTCTCGCTGGTGCAGAACTGGGTGATTGGGCCACTGCTGATGTTTGCGCTTGCCGTTATCTTTCTGCGCAACTATCCGGAGTACAGAACCGGGCTGATTCTTATCGGCCTCGCGCGCTGCATCGCCATGGTGATTGTGTGGAACGAACTGGCGAAGGGCGATACGGACTATGCCGCAGGGCTGGTGGCGTTCAACAGCGTCTTCCAGGTGCTGTTTTACAGCGTCTATGCGTGGTTCTTTCTGGCCGTGCTGCCGCCGCTCGTCGGTCTGCACAGCGTGGTGGTGGATATCCGCATGAGCCAGATTGCGGAGAGTGTTTTTATTTATCTCGGCATCCCGTTCCTGGCCGGAATGCTGACGCGCTTTGTGCTGGTGCGGGCGAAGGGGCGCGCGTGGTATCAGAAGAGATTTGTGCCCACGATCAGCCCGCTGACGCTGGTTGCGCTGCTGTTCACGATTGTGGTGATGTTCAGCCTGAAGGGCAACCTGATTGTGCAGTTGCCGCTGGACGTGCTGCGCATTGCCGTGCCGCTGCTCATCTATTTCGTCGCCATGTTTTTTGTGAGCTTCTGGATGGGGCGCAAGGTGGGCGCGGATTACTCGAAGTCGGCCACGCTCTCCTTCACCGCCGCCAGCAATAATTTCGAGTTAGCCATTGCGGTGGCAGTTGCTGTATTCGGGCTTAACTCCGGTGCGGCTTTTGCTGCGGTGATTGGCCCGCTTGTGGAGGTGCCTGCGCTGATTCTGCTGGTGCAGGTGGCGCTGTGGCTGCAGCGGCGATGGTTCGCGGCGGTTCCGGCTGCGGGAGATTGATGTACTCAAGTAAGAAGGCCAGCCTGGGTGGGCTGGCCTTTTGTATTTCTACCGCACGAAGGCTGTTAGAACTTGATGGATGCGGCGCGGGGTGAGATGCCGCTGAGTTCTGCGGCGCGCGCCTCGGCGTAGGCGGCGGCGCCCATGAGCGCGGCGCGGCTTTCGAGGATGATGCGGACGGGCGTGTTGACGAGCAACTGGCTCAGGCGGCCCTTGTCCGTGAACGACTTCATGAAGATGCCATCTTTCAGCTTTTCCAGGATGCGCGGGGCGATGCCGCCGCCGACGTAGAGGCCGCCGACGGAGAGGATTTTCAGCGCCAGGTTGCCGGCCTCGGCGCCATAGATGGAGACGAACATGTCGAGCGCCTTCTCGCAGATTTCGCTCTTGGCTGCCAGCGCCACTTCGGTAATCACGGCATTGGGGTCTTCGGCGGAGATGCGCGCGGCCAGCCAGTTGGGCTCGTCGATGCCGCGGACTTCGCGGAGGAATTCGTAGATGTTGGTGAGGCCCATGCCGCTGACGACGCGTTCGTAACTGATGCGGCCGTTGTACTTCTGCTTGAGGAAGCGCAGCATGTCAATCTCGTCCTCGTTGCGCGGCGCAAAGTCGGCGTGGCCACCCTCGGAAGGGAAGGGCTGATGAATGCGGCCGTTCCAGGCGAGGAAGGCCTCACCGAGGCCGGTGCCAGCTGCGATGAGGGCGCGGTTGCCCATCTGGCTGGGGTCGCCTTCGCTGAGGGTGTAAATCTGGTCGGCGGAGAGCTCGGCGATGCCGTAGCCGTTGGCCTCAAGGTCATTGATGAGGAAGACATGCTGGATGTCGAGGCCGGAGGATAGCTCGCGGCTGTCGAGGGTCCAGGGCAGGTTGGTGAGGCGCAGGCGGCCGTCGCGGACGGGGCCGGGCACGCCGAAGCAGGCGGCTGTCGCCTTGTCCTTGCCCAGAAACAGCTTCACGATCTCTTCAAGGCCACTGTATTCCTTGGCCGGGAACCGCTCGTCGCGGGAAATCTCAAGTTTTCCGTTGGTAAAGTTGTACAGCGCCAGGTGGACCTTGGTGCCGCCTACATCGCCCGCCAAAATCATCGTTGCCTCTCCAAAACCCCGCAGCCTTCCCCATTCGTTGCGGGTAGAAGTGCAGCAGCGGCCTTATCCAGAATCAGAGTGAGTATACCGCCTGAGGGCCATATGAGTTGACTGGGAAGGCGCTCCGGGTCGCGCGGCCCGGTGAAGACATCGTGCAGCACCGCCGCCTTTTCCGCCCCGCCGATGAGGAAGAACACGGACCGTGCGTGGTTGATGACCGGCCAGGTCAGCGTGATGCGCCAGGTGTCCTTCTGCGGCACGTGGTTGGCCGTGACCAGCCGTCCCATTTCATGCAGGGCCTCGGTGTGGGGAAAGAGCGAAGCGGTGTGGCCGTCGTCGCCCATGCCCAGGGCGATCAGGTCGAAGCGCGGGCTCTCGGCGCCCTCCAGGCGAAAGCTGTTGCGCAGTTCCGACTCATAGCGTGCGGCGGCGGCTTCGGGGGCCAGTTCGCCCTCCATGCGGTGAATCTGCTCAGGCCGAAGCGGCACGTGATCCAGCATGGCCTCGCGGGTCATGCGGAAGTTGCTGTCGGGGTGGTCAGGGGGAACGCAGCGCTCATCCACCCAAAAGAGTTCTAGCTTGTCCCACGGCATGTGCGAGCGCCAGGGCTGGCCGGGGTCGGCGAGCAGCGCAAAGGCCGCCCTGGGCGTGGAGCCTCCGCTGATGGCGATGCGCGCCTGTCCGCGGGCGGCCACGGATTCCCCGGCCATCTCGACGAAATACTGCGCCGCCCGCCGGGCCAGCGCCGCGGCATCAGGCTCCACGTAGTACTTGATCCTGAGATTTCTGGGCATCCTTTTTGCTCCTTCGATTCCTCAGTTATACGGTCGCTTGCGATTTAGAACAAGAATGAGTGGCGGCTGCTGAGACGGGCAGCAGGATCGCGATGGTTGCATTGATTGGATGCTGCTTTCGACTGCCGGGAGATGCTGTTGCCTTGCTCTATTGGGTACCTTGTCTGCTTTGCACCAAGGCCGTCTCTGGTGCGTTTGCGTCCTGGCGTGCCGAACTCAGCGGAAGCGAGAGCGTAATACGCGCGCCGCCGCCCTCCCGCTCGGATGCGGATACGGTTCCGCCGTGGGCGCGTACAACCGCATCGACGAATGCAAGTCCCAGGCCGTGTCCCCTTGACTGTTTCCCTTTGACACGGCGCTCGAAAAGATGCGGGACGACCTCGGGCTCAAAGCCCGGGCCATCATCCTCAAGTGTGAGCCATGCCGCGCCTTTCCTGGACTCAAGCAGCAAAGTCACCGTGCAGTGAGGGGGTAGATGTTTGAGTTCGTTGTCAAAGAGGTTTGCGATCATGCGATGAATCAGGGCCGCGTCCGCATGGATCTTTACCGGCTCGCTGCAGCGCAGGCTGATCTGCAATTCCTTTTCAGACATCGAAGGCTCATAGAGGTCCATCATGGCCCTGAGCAGATCGCACAGTTGGATCTCGCTTCGCGACAGCCGCAGTGCGTCGGCCTTGCCCTCGGCCACGTCGAGTGAGGTGTTGAGGAATTCCGTCAGGCGGTCCAGTTCCTCAATGGCTGAGACCACCGCTTCAGCCTGCTCGCCGTGCGTGGGGGCGGAGAGCGACATCTCCAGCTTGCCGCGAATTGCCGTCAGCGGGCTGCGCAGGTCGTGCGCCAGCGAATCGGTGATGGTGTGCAACTGGTGCATCGAGTTCTCAATGCGGTCGAGCATGCGATTCAGCGTGCGCCCCAGCTGACCCACTTCATCGTTGCGCCTGCTGGACGGCACCCTGGCGGTAAGATCGGTGTGCCCGATGCGCGCAGCGGCCTCGGTAATCCTCTGCACGCGACGGAGCATGCGCCGGGTAGTATAGAAGACGATTGCAAACCCCAGAAGAACCAGCAGAGGCCAAAGCAGAATGAAACGGAAGCGCAACTGCCTCAGAACGCGCAGCTCGTCGCGCTCCGAGAGGCCCAGGTAAATCAGGCTTCCATCCGGCAGTCGCATCGAGGCCACGCGAAAGGGCACGTCAAAGCCCTCGACGCGGATGTCTGCGGGGCGATTCTCGGGGACACCGGCCCTCTGGATCGCCTGCGAGAAAGGTGCGACGGCGCCAGCTCCAACCCATAGGGTAGGCGTGCCGTTGCCGCTGGTCTGCAAGAAAAACACCGAGTCGTTTGATCTGGTTTCAGACAGAAGCCGGTTGGGAATCTCCTTTTCCGCCAGGTCTGCCACTTCCCCCACGATGCGGTCATAGAGCGCGTTTCTGGGCGACTGCTCCGCCACTTCGCCCAACATTTCCACTTCTCCCGAGAGCCACGCATCACTGCGCCGCTGAATATCCTTGGCCACGAAGCGATGCAGAAAGACAAAGACCAGCATGGTGCCGCATGCGAAAGCAAGCGTGGCCCATAACGAAATGCGCCACGCCGCGCTCCGCATCGCGGGCTT
Organism: Acidobacteriota bacterium; assembly: GCA_028876395.1. Lineage (GTDB taxonomy): Bacteria > Acidobacteriota > Terriglobia > Terriglobales > Acidobacteriaceae > Telmatobacter. Next base: position 15,376 of record JAGWRX010000156.1, on the reverse strand, counting down.
AGCGGTCTTTGAGGACATAGCCCACACCCCGCAGCGTTCGAATCAGCGGTTGCTGCCCTCTGGCGTCTACCTTGCCGCGCAGGCGGTAGATATGCACATCCACAACGTTGGTGTCCGGCTGGATGCGCATGCCCCATACCTTGTCCAGAATCATCGAGCGCGTCACCACGCGCCCGGCATTTCTGCACAGGTACTCGAGCAGAACGAACTCCTGCGGAGTCAGTTGCAGAATCTGTCCGGACCGCGTCGCTTCACGGCGAAGCAGATCCAGTTCCAGGTCCAGCACGTGCAGGCGCGTTGCCTCATTGCCGGCAGGGCTGTTGCGCTTGAGCAGGTTCCGCAGGCGAGCCAGCAGCTCGGCCAGGGCAAACGGCTTCGTCAGATAGTCGTCCCCGCCATGCTCAAGGCCGCGGACGCGATCGTCGACCGAGCGGCGCGCTGAGAGAATCAGCACCGGAGCCGTGACCCCAATCTGGCGCAACCGCAAGATCAGGCTGATGCCGTCGATATCAGGCAATCCGAGGTCGACAATCAGGATGTCGTAGGGCGCTTCCAGCGCGAGGGCTTCGGCCTTCTTGCCGTCAGAAGCCACATCCACCTGGTATCCCGCTTCTGTCAGCGAATTCCGCAGAAAGGTCTGGATGTCGTGTTCGTCTTCTACGAGCAGAAGTCGCATGAAAGGATATTAGTGCATACGGTGAACGTTTTTCCCCAAGGTTGTATCTCAGGGTTAAGGAATTTTTGGGCACACGCAATCGCGATGGAAAAAATGAACAGTGCTTCATTTCCGTGTTGCCCGGCCGTCATCTGCAGTCACGAACCCATATATTGATGCAGCGCTGTTTGTGCCGGTGACCATTGCTGGCGAGGATGAACAAATTGTCATCCGGCTCCGGAAATTTTTCTGGTGGAGGCGTGCTCCCAAAACGGGTCTGACCGCGTCTTATGTATACACGTCACGGCTTGAGCCAGCAAGACCCCAGATTGTGCATTTGACGCGCATAACCCATTAGAAAACAGGAAGATAGAGAGGGCATTGTGCCGGCGAACCCTGGCATGGACGAACCGAATACTGCGCTCCTGGCAGAGGATTTTTGCGATTCTCTGCCCCTGCCGGCGCATCTTGATCCCCATTTCGAGGCGGCTTTGCGCCATGTGTTGCAGAACCCAGGCAGCCTTGTGCGGCCGCGCATGGTGATGCAGGTGGCAACGGCCTACGGTCTGGATGCCTCACGCGCAAACAGCCTTGCCATTGCGCTGGAATACTTTCACACGGCTTCACTGATTTTTGATGATCTGCCGTGCATGGACAATGCATCGCGCCGCCGCGGCGCTCCGTGTGTGCATCTGGCATTCGGCGAGACGGGCGCAATTCTCTCAGCCCTGGCCCTCATTAATCGCGCGTATGCGCTCACCTGGCAGGCGCTCTCAGGCGGCGCGCGCGAGAGCCAGTTCCAGGTGATGGCGTATCTTGAGCAGCGGCTGGGCATCGAAGGCCTGTTGAACGGGCAAAGTCTCGACCTGCATTACGCAACGCTGCCGCACAACCGTGAGACCACCGAGCGCATCGCGCACGGCAAGACCGTCTCCCTCATCCGCCTGACACTGGTTCTGCCGGCCGTGCTTGCGGGCGCTTCAGCGCGCGAGGTCCAGTTGCTTGAGCGCATTGCGGTCTGCTGGGGCCTTGGCTATCAGATTGTGGATGACCTGAAGGACGTGCTCCAATGCGTTGCTGAAACCGGCAAGTCAGTCGCTCGCGACATCCTGCTCGGCCGGCCCAACATCGCGGCAGCCATTGGCGTCCCCGGCGCAGTGGAACGGCTCAACAGGCTGATCCGCGCGGGTGATCTGACCCTGCGCCGCCTGCTTGTTGCCAGGCCCTCCCTCTCTTTCCTGGGCAAGCTCCGCAGCGACCTGCAGGATGAACTGATTCGCGTTACAGAAAATGCCTGCGAAATGAGCACCCGAGCGCAGGCATGATCTTTTTCAGGCTGATCCTCACCAATCTGCAGCGGCATCGCATTCGCTCGTTCATCAGCATCGCCGGGATTGCGTTCAGCGTGGCCGCGATGCTGACTGTGGTCACCATCCTGCAGGGCGCTATCGGCATGTTTTCAGGCATTCTGTCGAGCGACAGTGAAATCATTGTCTTCGAACGCAATGTCTCTGATCTGTTCTTCAGCAACGTGCCGGCTTCAGTGGCCGCGGAGATTGCGCGCTGGCCGATGGTGGCGCACGCGGACCCGGTTCTGTTCGGGATTGTTTCCAGCGCGGATCATCCCATCATCACCTGCTTCGGAGTGACCGCGGAGGATGCCCGCATTCGCCAGGCCGACTGGATTGCGGGTAAGCGCGCAGACTTCGCGCTGCACGCCGATGATGTCGTGCTCGGAGCGCGCGCGGCGGACTTTCTTGGCGCGACGCTTGGCAGCCATGTGCCCATCGGCCACGGAGTCTTTCATGTCATCGGCATCCTGAAGACGCGGAATGGATTTGAGGATGGCGGCGTTTTCATGCCGATAGGCACGGCGCAGAGCTTCTTTCACAAAGACGGCTCTTCCGTCGTCACCATCAAACTGCGCAGCAAGGATGATGCTGCGGCTTTCAAAGGCATGGTCCGGCAAAGATATCCAAACCTGATTGGTCTGGAAGATGCTGAGTTTTCCCGCTCCTATTCGCAGTTCAAGATACTCAAGGCCACCGCGTGGGCAGTGGGTGGTTGCGGACTTCTGCTGGGCGGCCTTGGCGTTGCCAACACCATGATTATGTCTGTGTTCACGCGCATTCGCGAGATCGCCATCCTGCGCGTCAACGGATTCTCGCACGCGCAGATAGCAGGCATGATTTTCGGCGAGTCCGCGCTCGTTTCGATCCTCGGCGCTTTCTCCGGGCTGGTCTTTGGAACGGGCGCCTTGTTCGCGTTGAAGCTTGTTCCGGCTCTCGATGGCTATGTCGATGTCTCGATCCGGCCGGTGGTCATGCTCATCGTGATTCTGCTGGCATTGCTCACGGGCGTCGCGGGCGCGCTCTACCCAGCCTTTTATGCCATGCGTGTTCGCGCGGTGGAGGCGCTTCGCTTCGAATGAAGATCGCGCCCGCGCAGAAAAACGGAAATGGCCGCCTGGTTCTTCGCGCTGAAGATGTGTGGAAGAGCTACGACGAGGGCACAATCGCCGTGCTCAGAGGCGTTGGCTTTGAGGTAGCGGAAGGCGAGACCGTTGCTCTCTGTGGCCCGTCAGGCTGCGGCAAGAGCACGCTGCTCCACTTGTTTGGCGGCCTCGATGAGCCGGATCGCGGACGCATCTCAGTGAATGGATCGGAGGTCAATCGCAGCCGGGATCTGTTACGCCTGTTGCGCCATGAGGTCGGATTTGTCTTTCAACTCCACAACCTGATTCCCGACCTCACGCTCGAAGAGAACTGCCTCATCCCGGCTGTCGCCGCTGGAACCAGGCGCGGCGAAGCCCAACAACGCCTGCGCCAGCTGGCGGATCGAACAGGACTGAGCCATCGTCTCGGCCACCGCATTCAAAAACTCTCCGGCGGCGAGCGCCAGCGCACGGCGCTCTGCAGGGCGCTGATGAACAGGCCGAAGATTTTGCTCGCGGATGAACCAACCGGCTCTCTGGATGAGCAGACCAGTGCAACCGTCTTTCAGCTACTGCTCGATGTGGCTGCCACGGAGGGCGTTACTCTGCTGATGGCCACGCACGATCGCGGTCTGGCGGAGCGTTGCGATCGAATTCTGGAGATGCACGATGGGAGGATTCATGAACGCCAATCGCGCTGATGCCTCCTCTCGCGACGGTTCGCGCGCCATCGCCCACGTGGCATGGCACAGCCTGTTATGGCTCGTTGTCGGCAACTCCATCGGAGTCATGCTCGCCGTGCTCTTGCTGGCGCCGGCTCTCAATCGCTGGCTTGGCGAGTGGACTTACGGGCGCTGGATGATCGTCCACATGAACCTCGCGCTCTATGGATGGGCAAGTCTGCCGATGCTTGCGTTTCTCTTTAAGGTGTACGGCGCGGACCGCGGGCCGGCCGCTGCGTGGTGCAGGCCGGTTCTGTGGGCCTGGTCCGCTTCGCTCGCAGTTGCTTCGCTCACCTGGCTGTCGGGTGAGTCGAGCGGCAAACTTTTTCTTGACTGGTCCGGCTACGCGCGCATCGCGTTTCCGCTCGCCATGCTGGCGCTGTGGCTTCTGCTCGCGGCCTCCTTCGTCCGTACGCGGAAGGGCGCCGATCATGCAGCGTGGTTCGCGCGCGGCGCAAAGCTGCTGGGCCTCGCAATTCTGCTCGCTGTTCCGCTTGCCATTTACGTTGCATCAGGTCCCAATGGTTATCCGCCGGTGAATCCGGATACGGGCGGCCCCACCGGCGCAAGCCAGCTTGAGTCGTCGCTTTTTGTTGTGGCCATTCTCCTCATGCTGCCTTTCGGGCTTACGCGGCGCAAGAGCGTACGCCCCTGGGCTGTCGGTGCGTCCTGGGTGGTGCTGGCGGCAGAGGCCGTGCTGTGCATTGCGCTGGGACGCGCTGACGTCAGCCATCATCGCCCCGCGCAATTCCTCGGCCTTGGCAGCCTGCTCATCTGGCTCCCGCTCACGCCCGCCTACTATGCGGCGTTCGAGTGGCGCGCAAACACGCGCCGCTGGCGCAATGCCTTTCTCTGGTGGTGGGCCGCGCTGCTGGTCAGCGGATGGATTCTGTTTCTTCCCGGCGTGCTCGATCACTTCAAATTCACCGATGGTCTTGTCGGCCATTCCTTCACGGCGATGGCAGGCTTTCTCTCCGCGCTGCTGATTTTTGTGATGGTGCAGCTGCTGGGCGACGATGGGTGGATCTTTACGCGAACCTGGTCCTTTCATGCATGGAACTGGAGCGTTCTCGCTTACGTTGTCATCATGATGGTGGCCGGCTGGCTTGAAGGCTCCGAGCCCGCGTTTACCATCTCCCTGGGAGCCGCGCGCAACGTGCTCTATATCCTGCGCCTGGCAACTGGTGTCATCATGTTGGCTGCATCTCTGGAATGGCTTGTGGATGCGTCTGTGCTGCTGCGCGAACGCGAGCCGGTTCCAGCACGCGCTGCGCAGGAGAAGACAGCATGAAACAGCCCATCCTTCTTGCCTATCAGTTGGCGGCCGGCGTTTCCGATTCGCTCACGGGCGCATTTCTGATTGTCGAGCCTGCCTTGACGCTCCGCCTCCTCGGCCTGCATGTGCCCGCGGACGCGCTTCCTTTTCTGTCGTTCATCGGCGCTTTTGTTTTTGCTGTGGGCTTGTCGTACCTCTACGGCGCGACGCTTGTTTACCGCGCCGGTTGCGCGTCCAGGCTTGAGGCTGTCTGGATTGTCACGGCCATCGTGCGCTGCTCCGTCGCCGCGTTTATTCTTGCCAGGGTCGCGTCTGGAGTACTTGAGCCCGGCTGGCTCACCATTGCGTTCTTTGACGGCGCCTGCGTACTGATTCAAGCAGCCGGCTTGCGCCAGGGCTGGTTGGCGAATGTGGACAGGTAGGCTGCGCAACTCCGGCTGGCAGGGCGCGAGCCTTGTCGCGATTACCTATATTTATTTCCTCATCTTTGCGCAGTTTGCGTTCCTTGGCCGACTTGCAGCGCTTGGCATAGCGGGCACGAACTTGAAGGCGGTGATGGCCGCGATGGCCGCGGGCGGAATTCTTCTGAGCCTGCTGACGCCCCGCATCTCGCTATGGTCCTCGCCGCTTCTGCGTCTTCGTCTCGGACTGTCCATGTCGAGCGCGGCGGCGTTTCTGGCACTGCTTCCGCTCAGCATCAGCGTAGCCATTGCCGTTGCGTTGCTGATTGGCGCGGGACTCGGCCTGCTCACCGTCACGCTGGTCACGCATCTGGGCCAGTGGTGCGGAGAGAAGAATCAGCTCCTCAAAGTCGGCCTCGGAACAGGCATCGGCTATCTGCTGTGCAACATTCCAGCGTTCTTTGCCGCTTCGCCTCAGGTGCAGGCCGTGGCGGCGGGCCTGCTCTGCCTTGCGGGCATCGGCATCACGCCGCGCGCCATTGAGGTCAAACCGAACAGCCGCTCGACTGACCGGCCCGCCGCTCTTCCGTTTTCCTTTATCGTGGCCTGCTTTGCCGCGCTGGTGTGGCTGGATTCCGCCGCATTCTTCATCATTCAACACACCGCGTCGTTGAAGGCCGGCACCTGGCAGGGCACGGCTCATCTGTGGACCAACGGAGCCTTGCATCTTTGCGCGGCGCTGGGCAGTGCGTGGCTGTTGCGCCGCCGCGCGCTCTCCTTCGTTCTTTCACTGGCATTTTTTGTGCTGGCTTGCGCCTGCCTGTTGTTGCTTGATCCTGCGCGCATATTGCCCGCATCGGTCCTCTATCCCATTGGCGTGTCGCTCTACTCAGTGGCGCTGGTGGCGTATCCCTCGCTGATCTCGCCTGCTGCCTCCATCGCACAGCGCGGCCGCCAGGCGGGATGGCTCTATGCCATTGCGGGATGGGTTGCTTCCGCGCTGGGCATCGGTATGGGGCAGAATCTCGGTCATGTGCCGCCTGCGTTTGTCGCAGCCGCCGGCGCAATTGTGCTGCTGCCGTGGCTGCTCAAAATATGCCGGATGCGAACCCGCGAGATTGGGCTGGTGGCCGTTGTTCTGCTTGCCGCTTTCCTCATCCAGCGCATCCATGTCGCTCTGCATGCAGGCGATCCGCTCTCTCAGGTTGAGCGCGGCAGGCGCGTGTATATCTCCGAGGGCTGCATCCACTGCCATTCCCAGTATGTGCGTCCCGATACAAAGGATGTCCTGATGTGGGGGCCTGTCGAGAGCATCGAGGATCTGCGGCGCGAGCGTCCGCCGCTCATCGGCAATCGCCGCCAGGGCCCGGACCTTGCCGAGGTCGGAGGCCGCCGTTCGCCCCTTTGGCTCAAGATGCACTTCTTCGATCCCGCGGAGGTCAGCGGCGCATCGATCATGCCCTCGTATGCCTTTCTCTTTCGCGATGGGCGTGGCAACGATCTGGTGGAGTATCTTGAGAGCCTGCGCGGACCCGGCACGCAGCAGCATGTGACTGAAGAAGAGCAATGGCGTCCCTCCGCTGCCGCCCTTGCTGGGGTAGATGCCGCCGATGGCGAGCGGCTCTTCCGCCGCGACTGCGCCACCTGTCACAGCTCCGATGGACACACGCGAGCAATCTGGCAAGCCAGCTTCAAACGGCTGCCTCCCGATCTTTCGGCGGGGCCGTTCTTCTATCTTCCACCCGCGGAAATGCCGGAGTTGCGCTTCGAGCGCCTGGCGCAGATTACCAGGTTCGGCATCCCCGGCACAGACATGGCCGGTCACGAATATCTGACCGGTAAACAGACCGCCTCCATCGCTTTGTGGCTGTTACGAAACATGCCGCAGGCGCATCCAAGTCAAAAGCAAAGCATTCCCTAAGGAGCCAAACCATGAAGATGACTGCACGTTCGATTCTCGCCCTTTTGCCACTCATTCTCGCGCCTGGCGCGTTTGCCCAGCATCAGACCTTTGCTGTCAATCCGGATGCAAGCCAGGTGGCCTTTTTTCTGGGCGGCGCAGATCACGGAACGCACGGCACATTCCACCTGCAGAGCGGCATGGTGGATTTCGACCGCTCCGCGCCCAAGATCTCCGGCTCCATCGTTGTTGCGGCAGGCAGCGGCAACACCGGCAATCAGAGCCGCGATCACAAGATGATCACGGAAGTGCTGGACGCAGCGCATTTTGGTGAGATCACGTTCGTGCCGCAAAGCTACCAGGGCACGATCGCGGCCTCAGGCGATTCCACCATTCAGGTGGCGGGCGTCTTCACGCTCCACGGCACTCCGCACGATCTCACCGTGCCCATGCAGATCCACATCGATGGCGCCAATTGCACGGCGAAGACGCATTTTACGGTTCCGTATGTGAAGTGGGGACTCAAGGACCCCAGCATCTTCATCCTCAAGGTGGCAAAGGAGGTCAGCATCGATCTGACGCTGACGGGCCGCCTCAATCCCGCCGGCTAGCGCGTTCTCGGCCTGTTGCCGGCCTTGCCGCCGAGCCTTCAGGGCGGCGAGCCCTCAAGCCGGTCGCCGGCGGAGCACACGGCTATTGGCTTTCCTGCGTTGACCACGGAATGGGCGTCGGCGCGATTGACGGCCGCAGCCATCCCGCTGCATCCATTTCCGGTGGCGATCATCTATCCAAACAGACTGCTTTTCATCCAAGACTTCGCACGAGACCAGACCGATCATGAGCCATCCTCTCCTTTCTCCCCTTCAACTTCGTTCCGTCAGCCTTGCCAACCGTATCGGCGTCTCGCCCATGTGCCAGTACTCGGCGCAGGACGGTTTCACGAACGACTGGCATCTAGTGCATCTCGGCAGCCGGGCCCAGGGCGGCGCCGGGCTGGTGATTGTGGAGGCTTCCGCCGTTCTGCCCGAAGGACGCATCTCCTCGGCCGATGTGGGCATCTGGAAAGACGAGCACATTCCAGGCCTGGAGCGGATTGTCCGCTTCATCCATTCGCAGGGCTCCCGGGCTGGTATTCAGCTGGCGCACGCCGGACGCAAAGGCGGCATGGCGCCACCCTTTGGAGGCGAGCGCCTGCTCACCGCCGAAGAGGGCGGCTGGCAGCCGGTAGCGCCCAGCGCCCTGGCCTTTTCTGCGGATTACGCCGAGCCCCAAGCGCTCGACCTGGACGGAATTGCCGACGTTGTGCGCGCCTTTGCACTGGCCGCGCGGCGGGCACTGGAAGCGGGCTTTGATTTTGTTGAGATTCATGCGGCGCATGGCTACCTGCTGCATGAATTCTTTTCGCCGCTCACCAACCACCGCACGGATGCCTACGGCGGCAGCTTTGAGAACCGCACCCGGCTCGTTCTGGAGGTGGTGGATGCGGTGCGCGCCGAGTGGCCCGCGCACCTGCCCCTGTTTGTCCGCATTTCCGCCACAGACTGGGTGGAGGGCGGCTGGTCCGCCGACGAGTCCGTTGAACTGGCCCGCCTCTTCCGTCAGCACGAAGTCGATCTGGTGGATGTTTCCTCGGGCGGGCTGGTTCCCGACGCGCGCATTCCCGTCGGCCCCGGATTCCAGGTGCCGTTTGCGGCCCGCATCCGCAACGAGGCCGGCATCCCCACGGCCGCGGTCGGCATGATTACCGACCCTGCCCAGGCCGATGCGATTGTGGCTGAGGGCAAGGCGGATCTGGTTCTCCTGGCCCGCGAAATGCTGCGCAATCCCTACTGGCCGGTCCATGCAGCGGCGGCGTTGGGGGATAAGGCAAGCTGGCCGGCGCAGTATCTTCGCGCCGCGCCGCAGCACTCGCCCGCGCGCGCCCCTGTCAGCCGTCCTGAGCTGGCTTGAAAGCCGGCGGAGCGGGGCCGCCGGCGGGTTGAAGAGCCTCATACCCTCCGGCGAAAGTATCCGAGGGGGTGCCTAACTTGCTACACAAAGAGTGCAAATAGTGGCCTATACTGCGTCTAAGCAATGAAGCCTGCGTACAAGGCGGGTTCATTCTTTATTTGCCATGCCCACGCAATCCTCTCAGAAGCGCGTCTCTCGGAATGGCGTGAACGACCAGCCCACGATCCCCGACCGCCTGTACTTCAAAATTGGGGATGTGGCCCGCATCTGCAATGTAGAGACCTACGTGCTGCGATTCTGGGAGACGCAGTTTCCCCAGCTCAAGCCAAACAAGAGTGGAACGGGCCAGCGGCTCTATCGCCGGCGCGACGTGGAGACGGCGCTGGAAATCAAGCGCCTGGTTCACGCCGAAGGCTACACGCTGGCAGGCGCCCGGCAGGCGCTTGGACAGGCTCGCCGCGCTGATGCGGAGGCAGGTCTTCTGCCTGTTGCCAATGAATCACCTCAGCGCCGCGATGCGGTTGCCGCCACCATTGGCAGCGCCCGCGCTGAGCTGCGCGAGATTGCCGGCATGCTGGCCGCGCCGCAGCCACAGCCTCCGCGCCGCCGTCCGCGCATGAGCACGCTCCAGGCCTCTACGGGCTCGCTCTTTCCGTCGTAGCAAGCTGCGCAAAAACTGAATTCATTGCGAGCGCAGACCACAGGGTGTTCGTTCGCAGCGATGATTGCGGACTGCGTCGGCGCACAGGATGGCGCACTGCGAAATCATCTGCAAACTTTCTGTGGAAAACAAAAATAAATAAGGGGGGGTAGGGGGGTGCCTTTTAGCCGCTAGCTTCCAGCTTCCAGTTCCTAGCTCCTGGCCGGGGTGGTGACTGGGCGGAATCCGGTGCGGAGAGAGCGGAGGTGTGGTTTCACCTGCTGCAATTCCATTGTGCGGGATTGAGAGGAAATTATCTGCAAATTTGGCGGGAGAAATTTTTGGGTGTGACGGGATGAGGGTATTGGATTCCCACCCATGTCGCCCGCTGCGCGGACGCCATGGATGCGGCAACCCCGGGTCTGTGGCTGGGAGAGTAGAACGGGATGGGCGGGCCGCCCACCTTCTGCGATCCCGGGTGCACAAATGCGAGGCACCCGGGGCATCCAGCATTTGTGGGAGAACTCGCCTTACTTCCTCCAGCACCCGCCTGGAGGACGATTTTAGAGCTTTTCTGGTGGGCGGGGTATGAGCTATCCCAGGTCTCAAAAGCGAGACCTGGGGCACCCGGCCAGGTCTCCAAACGCGGGATTTGGGATACCCGGGAAGCACGGATCCTGTCGTCTGTATGTCCTTTATTGCTCATGGAATACAAGCATTCCGCGGCCGATCCGATCTCTGTGTCCTCTGTGTCGATCGGTGCAGACAGAACGAGCCTGCTGCCGTTACAGTTGCTCCTGTATCCCGTCTAAGAGACGTGGCCCCAGGACTTGCCAAGGGGACGAGGTCGATGGATTGCATGACATTGCGCGAAGATTGAGGACCATTGCGGCTGGTTGCTCGATTCTGTTGATCTTGAGTCTTGTTCCGCAACCTGCAGCCCACGCGCAGCAGAGCCTCGCTGCCCAGGACACCGCCCTGCCAGACGCACCTGATGCGGCGAAGGTTGTCAGCGCATCTGGAGCGACGGCCTTGCCGCATACCGGCACCGGGAATATCTCCGGTACGGTTCTCGACACCAATGGAGAAGTGGTGCAGGGCGCGCACGTCACGCTGTCGGGCTCATCCGGTTCCGATACCAGAACCGCGGAATCCGGAAGCAATGGACAGTTCGCGTTCACCGGCTTGCCTCCGGATGTGTACAAGGTCACTGTGACGGGGACGGGGATGAGCACTTTTACCTCGACCCTGGTTTCATTGCATGCAGGAGAGGTTTACATTGTGCCTCCGGTTACCTTCTCGGTCTCTGGCGGCGTGACCAGCGTGACCGTGAATGGGAACAAGGAGGAACTCGCCGAGGAGCAGGTGCAGATCGCGGTGCGGCAGCGCGTGGGTGGAGTCATTCCAAACTTCTACAGCACCTACGACTGGAATGCGCCCCCGATGATGGCAAAACAGAAGTTCCAATTGAGCATCCGGTCCATCCTCGATCCGGTCTCATTCCTGGTCGTTGCTGGGGTTGCAGGTGCGGAGCAGTACCAGAACGTCTTCCCGGCGTACGGCAGCGGAATCGAAGGATACGGAAAGCGATATGGCGCTGCCTTTGCCAATCACGTTTCGGGTACCCTGCTTGGCAGAGCAGTGTATCCTGCAATCTTTCATCAAGACCCGCGCTACTTTTACAAGGGCAAGGGAAGCATCCCGTCGCGTGCACTGTACGCGATGTCCGCCGCCGTCATCGCCAGGGGCGATGATGGGCGATGGAAGCCGAATTACTCGAACGTGCTCGGCAACTTCTCAGCGGGAGCGATTTCGAATCTTTACTATCCGGCCGCCGACCGCGGAGCCTCTCTGGTCTTTTTGAATGGCCTGGCGGACACAGGCGCGGATGCTGTGTCGAATCTGATCCGCGAATTTCTCCTGAAAGGGGTCACCTCGCACGTTCCCAAAGGCGCGAACGGCCAGCCATAGGTTCGATTTCTGCGAAGCCAACACAGGTCAGACTTCCGGCATCCGCGCCGCGGCTGCCGGGTTGGCGTGCTCGCGGCCGGCAGTTCCGGGCGGTGTTGGCTCCGCGAGGGTCCCCACAAAAGTCCCCACACTTTCTAAAACATTCCTACGCCATGAATTGCGTCCGGAGAAACAGAAATATTGATTTGCATTGACTAACGCCCATTCTTCTGCAACGCCAGGCGATCTCCCTTCCCGACGAAATATCGTGTGCCAAGCACGTGGCTGAGCGAATGGATGATTTTCCAGGGAATCGTCTTGGGCTATCTGCATGAGCGTTGCAGAGTTTTCGGATGCTCTTCGTTATAACGACTCATCATCTTTGGGTACGCCTCCCGCACACTGAAAGTGCTCGACATCGCGGAATTCCCAATTAAGGAGTCCTCGGCTTGCGGGGATTTATCCTTTGTTTGCGTCCATTAGTTATTAACTGATAAAGGTTTTGCTGTTCGCTTGCAGTCTCAGATTGCCTTGCCCTTGCCTAAGCCCTGCCTTTACAGCCTAATCGCAACGATGAGCCCCTGCCGGAATACATTGGATTGCGGGCTGGGATTCGTTATGTCTCCAGTTCGTGGCAGTGAGTCCACAGATACCTATCTGTTCGGTAACCTGCCTTTGGAGGAGTTCGAGATGAATCCGGCGGGCTCGGATGTGATCGCCTAATGTATTCAATTGCTTAAGGGAACGGTCGATTGGGGCTTGGCAACCCAAATCCCGGCATGACAAAAGGCAACGCAGGAATGCTGACCGACCGTAGCGTGCAGCATGAACCCTGCCGTAAGAGGGGACATATTTTTCTTTGCGATTATCTCGTCTTTTTGTGCTATATTTCGCGGGTTCCCCTTCGGTAGTCTGCGTTAGTCATCCAGATGGCGCATCCAGGCCAGAGATGACATTGGAAGTCGATCCCAGACGAGAGCTTCGCCACCGCGTTGTTCCATGAGCAGGCACCCCAGTCCTGTCACGATGTCGTGTATCGTGCGGGAACTCATGTTTCGGTCAACAGTGAACTCCGATGTTCCCGAAAGAGGAGGAGCCATGGACAAAACAAGCCATGCATTAACGATGACATTGGGAGGCACGCCGGAGCCCCTCCTCGCATCGCTCAGCGGAAGTATGTTTGAGATTCCGGATACGCGTTCTCTTGCGGTGTTCCTGCCTGGGGCTGCCCGTGCAGGTCACCTCTGGAAAGCTGTTCCGAATTTAGAACATTTCTAACGGCCGTAATTCGCGCGTGCGATCGCGCGCTAAGTTTACTCGCATTGGCGGCGTAGATCTGAGGTAGACCGGCGGCGTAGTATGCCACGTTATTAGAGATCGGCATTACCATCCGGTCGGCCTTCGGAATCCGCAGACACACACGGTGCTACGCCGCGGAGTGGGCAATGAGCGGACCAACACCTCTGTTGGACACCGAGCTTTACTCGCTGTTCGCGAAGCTCGGTATCGTGACCTCGTCCGCGGCGATGGCCAGGGTGCTGCGCCAGGCTTGGAAGGCGGCATACCTCAGTGACATCACACTGCTGATCGAAGGCGAGACCGGTACCGGCAAGCAAGTGCTCGCGCAGGGCATTCACATCCTCGACCAAAGGCGCAGAGCCAAAGCATTTGTGACCGTACATTGCGGAACCGTCAGCGAATCGCTGGCGGAAAGCGAGTTGTTTGGGCATGAACGAGGGGCCTTCTCTGGAGCGGTTGGAGTACGCAGGGGACTATTTCAAGCTGCACATGGCGGTACCATCTTTCTCGACGACGTGAATGATCTCCCGCTGAACCTCCAACCGAAGCTTCTCGATGTATTGCAGCGCGGAATGGTAAGACCGGTTGGGGCTGACAAAGAGACTCCCGTGGATGTACGGGTGATTTCGGCTTGCAACCAGGCGCTCGAGCCTCTGGTGGAAGAAAAGCGGTTTCGCGAAGACCTTTACCACCGGCTCAATGTTGTCAAACTCGCTCTGCCTCCTTTGCGAGAGCGCAAGTCCGATCTCCGGGGCCTGGTACTCGCGTGTGCAGCACGCCATCGCGCGATCTATGAACCGGTTAACGCAGTCGATGCTGACCTGATCGATTTCCTCGAACGACAGCCGTTTCCTGGCAACGTCCGCGAACTGGAGCACGGGGTGGAGCGGGCTTTATTCGGAAAGACCGAAGGGAATTCGCTCAACCTGGCTGACTGGACGAGCACATTGGCGACGGCGATTAAACCAAGCGAATGGGCGCGTGAAGCGGCCTCCGCACTGTGGCATGGAATCTTTGAACAGGGTATCTCTTATGATATTGCCCTGCAGGAAGTGGAACGCCAACTTTTCGAGATTGCCGCACGCCGTGGCCCGCACACTCGTCGGGAACTCGCGTCATGTCTGAAGACAAGCGAACGCACCGTTTACGAGAAGCTTCGCTCACACAAGCTCTCCCGCTCTGCGCCTAGCCAGCGATCGGCATAATGGCGACGCTGCCGGGTTGAAAAATGGCGGGCTGCTCGGGCTTGGCGATTTCGTGCTGCTTGGCGTCCGCTACGGAAACGAATAACTGCGAGCCCTCGGCGAGATCGGGAAACTCCGCCGCGCGCAGCGTCACGGTGAAGTACCCATTGTTGTCCGTTTTCACCGGCGCCAGACGGTTGTTCACCACTCCTTTCGAGTCGCTGAGCGTAACGTTGACACCGGCCCGCGGCTGGCCCTGTGTTGATAGGACACGGCCGTGCAGCACAAACGAGCTCTTCAACGGTTTTGGCATCCCTGTTACCGCCTCCTGTGTGTCCTTCAAGGACGCAGCAATGCTTCCGTAAAGCTGGGCCCGGTCCTTGAGCAAAGGCAGGACCTTGGCCATCGTCGTAATCTTATCCGCCCTTGATGCCAGTGCGGTGTGTGCCTGGTCCAGCAACGATGATTGAAATGCGTCGACCTGCTTCTGCACGTCAGCCAATGCCTTCATTTGAACTGCGAGATCACCTGAACTGATCTGCGGGTCCAGCACTGCTTCCGTCAACGCTTTGCAATGCTCCGAGAAGTGCGGATTCACCAGATTAAGGGAGACTGCAGTCGGACTCGTGCCTGAAAAGACGAGGCAGTGCGTTGCCTGGTTCGACGTGGCGGTCACCATTCCTCCCGAGCCGCGGCAGGAGACGATTGTTTTGGGAAGTGGTTCGCTGAATCGATTTCCCAAAACGCGCAGAGTGAAGGCAGACGCCTGTACGCTGGTCCGCATCTCGACTGCGGTGTTGACGCGTACCTGGTTGTCCGTAAAGCTCAGGTCGTCTGCGGAGGAGATAAGGGCCGCAAAACCTGCGCATTCCGTGTCGCTTCGACTGACAATTTGATTGTCTGCAATTTGCGTCAATCCTCCGGCCTGCGTTAGAACCGAGCGCCCGAGCAAATTCACGCCGGTG
>JAGWRX010000155.1 GCA_028876395.1 Acidobacteriota bacterium | reverse complement strand
CTCGTTGTCGGCCTCGACGGCCAGGCCCTCGGGCGTGATGCTTCGCGCGCGCGCCCAGCGCCGGCCCAGCACCGAGGCGAACACGGCCCCCAGCGTGAACAGGGGCATGCTCAGCCATTGCGCCAGCAGACCGCCCTTGGGGCCCACCTTGTGCAGGATCACGGTCAGGATGATCAGCGCCACGCTCAAGCCCACCCAGGCCCAGGGCGCGCGCAGGAAGCTGCGCCAGCCTTGCGCCCACCAGGAGGCGCCGCGGGAGGCGGGGACGTGGCGGAAGGCAGGTTGGATCATGGCGGGCACCCAGGAAGTGCGTTGCTGGCTAGGAGCCTGAAAGACACTCTTACGCATCGGAGCCTAACTGATTCTTCAGGCCCTGAACCCCTCAATGCATCCTGGGAAAGCGCTGGCTCAGAAGCCGCATTGCAAGAGACCGTACTCCTCGATCCGTCGCGAGGATCATGACGCCATAAATCAGGACTCCTCCCGCGATTTGTTCGGCAACGCGTACTCCGAGCAGCGGCGATTGAATCTCCCGTACCGCCAAGTACATCAGCCCCGAGAGTGCGCCGAAGTGCAGCAATTCGCCCCAGGGCATTTTGAGCTTCACGCTTCCTCGGCCAAGAAAACCAGTCGACAGGGAGTAGAGGCAGAGTCCGCTCAGCGAAGCGAGCGCAGCTCCTTCAATTCCCATGGATCGAGTCAGGAGTGCGGTCAAGCTCAGATTCAGGATGGTCGTGACGAAGACCGTGTACATCACAACCCGAGTCATCTTCCGGATGTAGATCCCTGCGCTAAAGATAGGTGAACCGCCGGCAAGCAACATGCCGCTCACGATGTAGACGAACAACGGCGTACTCACAGCGTATCTGTCCGATGCCAGCAGCCGCAGAAGAGCCGGCGCCACGGCCGCCATCCCGGCGACCACTGGCAGCGCAAGCATCAGGTAGTAGCGAAGCGCCTGCTGCAGAAATTTCTCGGTCTTCTCTCGCCCTTGAGATTCCCAGATGCGTAGGTACATCGGCACGACCGCCTGGGAGAACGATCCAGTCAACACGCTTTGCAGGTAGTCACAGAAGTTGTAGGCCGCCAGATAGGAGCCCAGTGCATGGGCGCCAAGCTCGAAATTGATGATGTACCGTCCACCCATGCTCAACAGAAGGCTGGACAATTCGCTGGCAAGCAACGGCAGGCCGAAGCCGAGCATTGCCACGAAGAGCTGCGGCGAAAAGGCCGACGGCTGGAAGACACGCTTCCGGGCGTAAAGAAGGACGGCATAGGCCAACGCCAGCGCTTCGCTCACCATCGTCGCGATGAAGAAGCCCCACAGGGATCGTGATACTACAAACAGTACGGCCAGGATCAGTGCAAGTCCGAGGTACTTGCGGATCACGGTGTATGCGCTGTAGAACGCGCTGCGCTGCTCGGCACGCAGAAGGTTCAACATCGCGCTGTCCAGCACCCGCACCAACACCAATGGTGCCGCAGCTGCGATGAGATACTCGATACCATTTCCGCCCCACCATCGCGAAGGCAGAAGGACGAAGGTCACCGCACTCAGCACGCTGGCAATGGCCCCGACCCCCAGCATCCCGAAAAGCACGGTGGAAAAGAAACTTCGCCGGTCGCCCGGCCGCTTTCCACTCTCGATCTCCGTGCCTGTGACCAAGCCGGTCTTGATCGAAAGTTCGATCAGACCTGCAATCCACTTCTCATTAGTAACTCATGCGCAGATATTCGGCAGGGGGAATCAGTTCGCGCTGGT
>JAGWRX010000011.1 GCA_028876395.1 Acidobacteriota bacterium | reverse complement strand
GTGCGCAGCATTTCTGGTGTTCCTCTTTTCAATATTACAAGTCTACCGAATAGCAAAAGTGGCATCAACAATCGGATCATTCGGACTAGACAAAGACTTTGACGCAGAGAACGATGCAAGCATTGCTTACGCATACCTTCGAAAACTTTCGGAGAGACGAGCCGTCATAACCCAAGAGAAGGCAAAACCAAACGATGAGGAAAAGGTTAAAGGTAGAATTAAGGAAATAGTGACAATTAGGAAAGACGAGCAGGATCTTGTCGATTCCTACCGGCATTTACGCGAACATGGCAACACCGCGCTCATCGTCCTGCTTGAGCTTGCACTCAGCCCGGTCCTGTATCTCGTGTTGGAAGACCAGAGTCGCCCGGCTGCTCAGGTCCTGTTCGTGGGCGTGTTGGTACTCTGGGTATTCCCATCAGTACTCATTCATGGATTGGCACAACATCTAGAGCGCAGATTCTCCTATTTTCGATTCTCTGTCGAGAACAATGGAAGCCGGGGCCTGGACGAAAATCGCTCGGCATAAAAGGCCGAGCACTTACAACAGGCCCATCCGCTTCGCCACGCGCTCCAGCGTCTCCAGCGCGCGGTCAAGCTGCGCCCGCGTGTGCTCGCTGGTCAGAATCAGCCGAATGCGCGCCTTGCCCTCCGGCACCGTGGGAAACGCGATGCCCGTGCCCATCACGCCCTCGTCAAACAGCGCCCTGCTGAATTCCATCGCCGCGCGCCCCTCGCCCACAATCACCGGCGTAATCGGCGTCTCTGTCGCCGGCGTGTTCACGCCGCCAATGTTGAAGCCCGCCCGCTTCAGCTCGCCCTGGAAGTAGCGCGTGTTGGCCCACAGCCGCTCAATGCGCTCCGGCTCGTTCTCCAGAATGTCAAAGGCCGCAATGCACGTAGCCGCCACTGACGGCGGGTGCGAAGTCGAGAACAGGAACGGCCTCGCCCGATGGTAGAGAAAGTCAATCAGATCCCGTGACCCACAGACATACCCGCCCAGCGCACCGATGGCCTTGGACAGCGTGCCCACCTGCACATCCACGCGCCCATGCATGCCAAAGTGATCGATGGACCCGCGCCCGTTGCGCCCCAGCACGCCCGAGGCGTGCGCATCGTCCACCATCATGATGGCGCCGTACTTCTCCGCCAGCGCGGCCAGCTTGTCCACAGGCCCAATGTCGCCGTCCATGCTGAAGACGCCGTCCGTAATCACCAGCTTGTGGCCCGGCTCGTTGGCCACTTCCTTCAGCAGCTCTTCGCAGTGGGCTGCGTCTTTGTGGCGAAAGACTTTGATCTTCGCCCGCGACAGTCGCGCGCCGTCAATAATGCTGGCGTGGTTCAGCTCGTCGGAGAGGATAAAGTCCTCCTTGCCCAGAATCGCGCTCACCGTGCCCGCGTTGGCAGCAAAGCCGCTCTGGAAGACCACGCACGCCTCCACGTTCTTGAAGCGCGCAATCTTTTCTTCCAGTTCCATGTGGATGCGCATCGTTCCGGCAATCGTCCGCACCGCGCCCGAGCCCACTCCGTAGGTCCGCGTCGCGGCCACCGCCGCCTCAATCAGCTTTGGGTGGTTGGCCAGTCCCAGGTAGTTGTTGCTGGCCAGGTTGATCACCTCACGCCCGTCGTAGTGGCACACCGGCGCCTGCTGGTCCTCCAGAACGCGCAGTCTGAAATACGTTCCCCTGGCGCGCAGCTCATCCAGCGTGGCGGTCAGGTAGGCAAGCTGGGGGCGCGTAGCGGTTTCCGTCATGGCGGTTCACCTCAACCACAAAGCATAGCGCGCTTTGGCGGCGAAACCAGTCCGGCCGGCGTGGACGGCCTCGCCGCCGGCTGAAAACACGCCGTTATCGCCTTTGCCGCGTCAAAAAGGATGCCGATTGGCCCGCCCGCGCCCCCGCCGGATACAATGGTTCTACACTGCCGCAAATGGGCGATATACGACTTTTTCTTGAGATTTGGAGCAGGGAACACGTGAGACGTTTGATCAGCCGCGCTCCGCGGCTTTGGTTGGTTGCAGGACTGGGTATCGCGCTGGCGCTGCCCGCGCTGGCCTTACCCGCCGGAAACACACGCGGCCTGGCCACGCAGACCACGCTGACAGCGGAGACCCACGACCAGGGCGGGCGTACGCAGGCCACCCTCACGGTTACCGTTACAGGCCAGGACGGTCAGCCCGCCACCGGCGCCGTCGTCATCCGGGACAAGGGCAAGCCGCTGGCCGGCGTCGCGCTCGACGCCAATGGCCGCGCCACCTCCGTTCTGGACCTGCGCGAAGGCGACCACCGCCTCAGCGCGGTCTACACCGGCGATGCTGCCCACATGACCTCGGTCTCGCAAGTGACCCCGGTGCGCGCGCTCACCAGCACCACGCCCGATTTCTCGGTTTCCGTATCGCCGGCATCGCTTACCCTCACCGCCGGCCAGTCGGGGACAACAGTCGCTTCCATCACGCCGGTGAACGCCTCGTCGCTCACGGCCCCGATGTTCGTCACCCTCTCCTGCTCCGGCCTGCCTGACCAGTCCGCCTGCACCTTTACACCGGAGAACATTGAGATCCTGCCCAACGCCACGGCTGCGATTACCAGCACCATGGTCATCGCCACCTCCGCAGGTATCTCCGCCACCGCGAAGGCCATGCCCCAACAGCCCGTTGCACAACGCGGCGCAAGCCCCATCGCATGGGCCGTGCTGCTGCCCGGCGCGCTGGGTCTGGCAGGACTGGCCTTCGGCGCGCGCCGCCGCCGCTGGCTCAGCCGGCTCTCGCTGATGGGTCTGGTCGCGCTCGTGGCCACGCTCGGCACCACGGCCTGTTCGCCGCTCTACTACTACTACAACCATGGGCCGCCGCATAACCTGCCCACGCCTTCAGGCTCTTACACGGTGAACGTCACGGCGCAGTCCAGCAACGGCATCACCGCCATCACGCACTCCACCACGGTTGCGTTGACGGTGAACCCGCTCGCAGCAAATTAGGATCGCGCCAGGCTGCGGCAACTGCCATTAGTCCGGCTTGAGCACCACCTTGATCGCCTCGCCGGACTGCAGCAGCGCCATCGCCTGCGCAAACTCGCTTAGCTTGAGCCGGTGCGTAATCACCGGCTCAAGATTCAGCTTGTGGGCCGCCAGCAGCGCTTCCATCTGAAACCAGGTCTCGAACATCTTGCGCCCGTTGATGCCCTGCACGGTTGCGCCCTTGAAGATGATGTCGCGCGCGAAGTCCAGTTCCACCGGCCGCGACGGAATCCCCAGCAGCGACGCGCGCCCGCCCGTTCTCAATACCCCAAAGCCCTGCGCCATCGCCTTGGGATGCCCTGACATCTCCAGCAGCACATCCACACCGGTGCCGCCCGTCGCCTCCAGAATCCGCTCTTCCACTTGATCGGTCGCCGGGTCCAGTACCATGTCCGCGCCCATCTCGGCGGCCACGCTGCGGCGGTGCGCATTCACCTCCACGGCAAACACGCGCGCTGCCCCGCAGGCTCTGGCCACAGCAATCGAAAACAACCCAATCGCGCCGCAGCCCGTCACCGCCACGGTCTTTGCTGCAATGGCCCCGGCCAGCACCGTATGCACCGCATTGCCCAGCGGGTCAAGCAGGCTGGCATAGTCGTGCGGTATCGCCGGCGACAGCTTCCAGATGTTCGTCTCGGGAATCACGGCGTAGCTGGCAAAAGCGCCGTCCGCGTCCACGCCCAGAATGCGCACATGCTGGCACACATGCGCCAGGCCCGTGCGGCATTGCAGACACTTGCCGCAGGCCACGTGCATCTCCGCGCTCACCAGGTCGCCTTCCTTCACCGTTGTCACGCCGCGGCCCACCCCGGCCACCGCGCCAGCAAACTCATGCCCCGGAATCAACGGAGGATGGATGCGCCCCTGCGCCCACGGGTCCCAGTTGTAGATGTGCAGGTCCGTGCCACACACGCTGGCCGCCGACACGCGCACCAGCACCTCGCCCGGGCCCGGCGAGGGCACGGGGACTTCGCGAATTTCAATTCCCGGTGCTGCCTGGGCTTTCACAATCGCCTGCATGGTGCTCGGCATAGCGCGGCATCCTCCTGCCAGAAAGAAACAAACCAGTCTATCAACCTGTGAGCCACCGTGCCGGAGGTGATAGAACGGAGGGTGTGCAAATCCGCGCGCCGGAGGGAACCGTGCCGAGCAGAAAAATCGCTTTGTTGGCCATGATGACGGCGGCTCTCCTGTCCAGCACACCTGCCCTCCGCGCACAGACTGCAGATCAGGCATGGCTCAAATACCGTGGCATGCAAGGCCGCACGTTTTTCCCCCGTGACATTCGCGCACTCGGGTCCGGCGCGATGGAGCAATCCGCGGTGCAGGAGTTAAAGCGCAGCATCGCTGACGTCGCCGGCGGAGCACTCACTGCGCGCGCTCAGGAGAATTTTGCTGGCCAAACCATCGTCGGCACCGAACAGGAATTCCGAAAAGCCTACCCCGAACTGCCAGTCCCCGCCGATCTCGGACCGGAAGGCTATTGGGTCTACTGGAGTGGGTCCGCTGAACATCGGATGCTGGTCATCGCCGGCGGAGATGAGCGCGGCGTGCTCTACGGTGTCTTCGCTCTTCTTCGCAATCGCCTCGTTCCTGGCGACAACTCCACCCGGCTCAATCTGCACAATGCCCCACTCCGCAGCCATCCCGCCATGCCCATCCGCTGGGTCGATGAGTGGGACAATCCCGACGGCTCCATCGAGCGCGGCTACGCCGGCCGCAGCATCTTCTTTGAGGACGGCCACGTCCGCGAAGACCTCGCGCCGGTCGCCGAGTACGCCCGCCTGCTGGCTTCCATCGGCATCAACGCCGTAAACGTGAACAATGTGAATGCCGCGCCGCAACTGCTCGACGCCGACCACCTCAAGCAGCTCGCCCGCATCGCCGACGCAATGCGGCCATGGGGTGTGCATCTCGCCATGAGCGTGGCCATCGCCAGCCCGCAAATCATCGGCGGCCTCAGCACCTACGACCCCGCCGATCCGGCAGTCAAGACCTGGTGGGCAGCCAAGGTCAACGAAATCTACGCCCTCATTCCCGACTTTGCCGGCTTCACCGTCAAGGCCGACTCCGAGGGCCAGCCCGGCCCCGCCAGCTTTGGCCGCACGCCCGCCGACGCCGCCAACACCCTCGCCGCCGCACTCGCGCCACACGGCGGAGTCGTGCTCTACCGCGCCTTTGTCTACGACCACCACCTCGACTGGCGCAACCCCAAGGCCGACCGCGCCCGCGCCGCCTATGACATCTTCCACCCGCTCGATGGCAAGTTCGCCCCCAACGTCATCGTCCAGACCAAGGAAGGCCCCATCGACTTCCAGGCGCGCGAACCCGTCTCGCCGCTCTTCGGCGGACTCACTAAGACCAGCCAGGCAATGGAGCTGCAAATCACGCAGGAGTACCTTGGCCAGCAGCGGCATCTCGTCTACATCGCGCCCATGTGGAAGCAGGTGCTCGACTTCGACATGCGCGTCGGCGGCGCCCATACTCCAGTCCAAAAAATATTAGCCCGGAAGGGCCTGGGAGGCATGGTGGGCGTGGCTGGCGTGGGCCGCGACGCATGGCTCGGCTCGCCGCTGGCGCTCGCCAACCTGTATGCCTTCGGCCGCCTCGCCTGGAACCCCAACCTCACGCCGGAGCAGATCGCCGACGAGTGGACGCGCCAGAGCATCAGCAACGACCCCGCCGTCGTCGCCACCGTAGAAAAAATGTTGATGCAGAGCTGGCCGGCCTATGAGAGCTACACCGGCCCGCTCGGCCTGCAGACGCTCACCGACATCACCGGCAGCCACTACGGCCCCAACATCGAGTCCAGCGAGCGCAACGGCTGGGGACAGTGGCACAAGGCCGACCACGATGGTGTCGGCTTCGACCGCTCCGTCGCCACCGGCACCGGCTACGTGGGCCAGTACCAGCCCGAGGTCGCCAAAATCTACGAGTCCACCGCCACCACGCCCGACGACCTGCTGCTCTTCTTCCACCACGTGCCCTACACCTGGAAGCTGCACGACGGCAAGACCGTTATCCAGTACCTCTACGACAGCCACTATCGCGGCGCGGCGCAGGCTGCCGGGTTTGTCACCGACTGGGCCTCGCTCAAGGACCGCATCGACCCTGCGCTCTACAACAACGTGCTGCCGCGCCTCCAGTACCAGGCCGGCCACGCCATTGTCTGGCGCGACGCCGTCACACAGTACTTCCTCAAGCTCAGCGGCATCCCCGACGACCAGGGCCGCGCGGGCCACTATCCCAACCGCCTCGAAGCCGAAGACGCGCGCCTTACCGGCTACAACGTCATCGACGTCACGCCGTGGGAGGACGCCTCGCGCGGCAAGGCGGTCTCGTGTCACACCGCAGCCTCAATGAAGGGTACGGGCTTTAGCCCGTACAGCAGCGACCAAAAGGAAAAGGAGGCTTTAGCCCCTGAGGGAAAATACTGCGTCGCCGAATGGACCTACACAGGCCCCACAGGCCGCTACAACATCGCCGCGCAGTACTTCGACTTGCAAGGCGGCTCAGCTCAGTTCACGCTGGAGGTGGGCGGCGAGCCCGTCGCCGCCTGGACAGCCAACGCCACGCTGCCCTCGCGCCGACCCCACGGCGACAACTCCACGCGCTATACCGCTCCGTGCGTCCAACTTAAGCCCGGCGAGGTCATCCGCATCGAAGGCACACCTGACGCCGCCGACCCCGCCGCGCTGGATTACATCGAAGTCCTGCCCGCAAGCCCCGCGCCGTAAATCCAGGCGAGGTATCATGTCCAGCGTGCGCATTGTTCGTAGCATCCTTCGCTGCACGATCCCGGCGCTCCTCGCGTCTGCCGCTCTCTGCGCAGCCGCGCAATCATCCGACACCGCGCTTCTCGCCAGCCTCACCGCCGACTTTGCCCGCCTTGCGCCGCAGACCATCCGCCCTGCCGACGGATACATCCGCCACCCCTATCTCATCCCCGCGGGCTACTACAACCAGATGTGGGACTGGGACGGCTTCTTCATCGGCCTGCACTGGACCAACCAGAACCCCGCTGACGCGAAGTATCTGCGCGGCTGGGTGCTGAGCTTCGCCGGTTCCGCAGACGCCGACGGCTACGTTGCCGGATGCATCACGCCGCAGGGCCCGCGCCCGTTGTTCGGGAAATTTGCAATGAAGCCCTTCCTCGCGCAGGGCGCGCTTGTCGCCGCCCAGCAGCTCCACGACTACACATGGCTGCGCCCCGCGTGGCCCGCAATGCAGCGCATCCTCGACTACCGCAAGCGCACGCAGTTCGACGCCAACTGGGGGCTCTGGTTCTGGGACAACGCCATGCAGTCCGGCGCGGACAACAACGCCGCGCTCACCAATGACCCCAAAGATCCCAGCGCCATCCTCGCCGTCGATGCCTCCGTCTGGGCCATGCGCGAGTACCTCGCCATGGCCGCGCTCGCCGATCATCTCAACGATCCAAAAGCCGCGCGCAGCTATCGCCAGCAGGCCGCCGCCACGCGCAGCGCCATCCTCAACAAGCTCTGGTCGTCCACCGACGCCATGTTCTTCAATCGCCGCCGCGCCAATGGCGCATGGGTGCGCGTCATCAGCTGGTCCAGCTTTCTGCCGCTTGTCGACGGCATGCTGCCGCCCGCCGACGCGCGCCGCGTGATTCGCAGCCACCTGCTCAATCCCGACGAGATGCAGTCACCCTACGGCCTGCGCAGCCTCGCCAGGAGCGACGCCGCGTACAACAACCAGGCCATCATCAACCCCTATTCGAACTGGCGTGGGCCGATATGGATCAACGCCAATTTTCTTGACTGGATTGCCTTGCGCCGCTACGGCTTTCACGCGGAATCCCGCTGGCTGGCCGTTACGCTTGCCGCCATGCTGCATAGCGACATCGCCAAGTGGGGATCAATGCACGAGGACTACAACGCCGAAACCGGCGACGGCCTTGCGCCGACTCCCGAGCAATCCCCCGGCGGCAAGTTTGCGGGCTTTGTTGGATGGAACCTGCTTGCACAGGACATGCTGCAGTGCGAGACGGCAAAGACGCACTGCCCTTCGCTGGCGATCTCCGCGCAATAAGAAAGGCCCGCGGGGTGGAAAGCACCGGCAGGCCCGTTTTTTCCACAAGTAACAGCGACTCTCATTCCACCGCAGGCAGTCCCGCCAGCGCCATAGCAATCTCCTCTTCCGGGTAGTCGTAGTTCTGCAGCTTTCCCGCCTGGTAGTCGATGTAGGACTGCATATCAAAGTGCCCATGTCCTGAAAGGTTGAACAGAATTGTGCGCGCCTTGCCCTCTTCCTTGGCTGCCAGTGCCTCTTTGATCGCACCCGCGACGGCATGGTTTGCCTCCGGTGCGGGAATGATGCCCTCGGCACGCACAAACTGCACACCCGCGGCAAATGCTTCGAGCTGCTGCACGCTCGTGGCTTCAATCAGCCCCATCTCCAGCACGTGCGACACCAGCGGCGCCATGCCGTGATAGCGCAGCCCGCCTGCATGGATCCCCGGCGGAATAAACGTCGAGCCCAGCGTATGCATCTTCACGAGCGGCGTCAGGTGTCCTGTGTCGCCAAAATCGTACTTGAACGGGCCCTTCGTCAGGCTGGGGCACGCCGTCGGTTCCACCGCCACCACGCGCGCGTCGCATTTGCCCTTGATCTTCTGCCCGATATACGGCATCACCAGTCCGGCAAAGTTGGAGCCGCCGCCCGTGCAGCCCACGATCACGTCGGGCTCGTCGCCGGCCAGCGCCATCTGCTCCATTGCTTCCAGCCCAATCACCGTCTGATGGAGCAGAACATGGTTCAGCACGCTGCCCAGCGCATACTTCGTCTCCGGGTCCTTTGCCGCCACTTCCACGGCTTCGCTGATGGCGATGCCCAGCGAGCCGTTCGTGTCGGGATGCTCGGCAAGAATTGCGCGTCCGGCGCCCGTTTCCGTGCTGGGACTGGCCGTCACGCTGGCGCCAAAGGTCTCCATCAGCGCACGGCGATAAGGCTTCTGATTGTAGCTCACGCGCACCATGTAGACCTTGCACTCCAGCCCGAAGAACGCGCACGCCATGGCCAGCGACGAGCCCCATTGCCCTGCACCCGTCTCCGTGGCCAGCCGTCTCGTGCCCTCCACCTTGTTGTAGTAGGCCTGCGCCACCGCCGTGTTCAACTTGTGCGAGCCTGCGGGGCTCACGCCCTCGTACTTGTAGTAAATCTTCGCCGGCGTATCAAGAGCTTTCTCCAACCGCCGCGCGCGGAATAATGGCGAGGGACGCCACTGCGCGTAGATCTGCCGCACCGGCTCTGGAATCTCAATCTCCCGCTCCGTGCTCACTTCCTGTTGAATCAGCGCAATGGGGAAGAGCGGCGCCAGATCGTCCGGCCCAATGGGCTTGAGCGTCCCAGGGTGCAGCGGAGGTGCCATCGGCTCCGCCAGGTCGGCAAGAACGTTGTACCATGCGCGGGGAATCCGCTCTTGAGGCAGGTTGAACTGGATTGTCTGCATGCCCGGCATTCTAACAGCGCAAGGCTGCAACCGGCAGTGACGCACCAGCCGCCGAATCCCGCCCCCGCCTACCTGCCGCTAACGATCTGCGTTGCCCGGTTATAGGAGCCGAGATTGAAGGTGTTCGTATAGCCCATGGCGACGAGCCTTCTCTTCGCAACGCCGCTGCGTGAGCCGCTCTGGCAATGCAGCAGCAAAACGCGATTCTTGTCCTGCACCTTGCGCGGTACAAGCGCCTCAATCTCGCTGAGCGGCATGTTGATCGCTTTCGGCAGGTGCCCGGCGGTGTACTCGGCCGCGGTGCGCACATCGATCACCATCGCCCCATGTTTCAGATGCTCCGCCGCTGCTTTGCGAGAAATCTGACCGGCGCGCTTGAGTAAAAAGAAAAGCACCAAAAGTGCAACAACGATAACAACGGAAGTCCAGTTCATATCTTTCAGGTTATCGTGTTCGGCGACAACCTGCCCCCCGTGTCCGATCCCCGAGGTTTCTTGCCCTTGCAGGGATGGAAGAATCGCCCTACGCCTTCGCCACCTCAACCAGCGCGGAGTAGAAGGTGGCCGCAGCGCCCAGATCGGTCAGCCGCTCGCTGGTGAGCACGTTCTGGTTCACGCCATCCGGGTGCATCTTGGCCCAGTCCAGGTGACCAGCCACCACGCCGGCCGGCACGCTGCCGTTGATGAGAGCCGTCAGCTTGAGCGAGCCGCGATCGTTCCAGATGCGCACCGCATCGCCGTCCGCAATGCCGCGCGCCTCAGCGTCGGTGGGATGCATCTCCAGTCGCTGGCTGGTCCTCGCCTCCATCCGGCGATGCCCGTCCAGATTGGCGAAGGTCGAGTTCATATAATTGTCTGCTTTGCGGCCCAGAAACTCCAGCGGATAGCGCTTCGCGCCCTCGCCCCAGCGTGATTCCACGGGCGGCTTGAATGCGGGCAAACCGTCCAGACCCTGCGCGGCCAGCGCCTCGGAATAAAACTCCACCTTGCCCGAAGGCGTAGAAAGCTGTCCAGAAATAAAGGGCTGGAAGCCGTCGCGATGGAAGCTGAGCGGGATATGCCCCTGCTCCTCAAGGTCCTCATACGTGATGTGCTCCATGCCCGCATTCGTCGAGTGGCCATCCAGCCCGATCCCCAGCGCCTGCCGGATCATCTGTTCGGGCGTATCGCGAAAGCAGTCGTTCGTGAAGCCCATCCACTGCGCCAGTTGGCTGAACAGCCACACATTGGACCGCGCTTCTCCCAGCGGCTCAATCGCCTGGTTTGACATCTGCACAAAGTAGTGGCCATACGCGCCCTGAATGTCCGTGTGCTCCAGAAACGTCGTCGCCGGCAGTATGTAGTCCGCGTAATCCGTGGTGTCCGTGAAGAACTGCTCATGCACTACGGTGAACAGGTCCGGCCGCATGAGCCCGCGCCGCACGGCGTTCTGGTTCGGCGCCACCGCTCCGGGGTTTGAATTGTAGACAAAAAGCGCATGCACCGGCGGCCCGTCGTCCGCCCGGGGCTCTGCGTTTTGTTCCCTATTCCCTATTCCCTGTTCCCTGTTCTGCCCCATCTCGGTGAGCGCCCAGCCCAGCGTGGACATGTTCACTACGCGCGCCTGCCTCCCGAGCGGTGAATCCAGCGCCAGATCGGGCCGCTCCACTTCCGCCTTGTTCCACTTGAACGCGCCTGAGGTTGAAAGCTGCGCGCCGCCGCCGCGATGCTTCCACGCGCCGGTGAGCGCGGGCAGCATGGCGATGGCACGCACCGCAGCGCCGCCGTTCTCGCTCCGCTGCACGCCGTAGTTCATGCGCAGCGCGGTGGGCTGCGTGGTGGCGTACCCGCGTGCCAGTTGCTCAATCTCCGCCGTCGTCATGCCGGTCCACGCCGCCACGCGCTCCGGCGTGTACTCGCGCACGCGCTCGGTCAGCCGCTCAATACCGTGCGTCATCTCGGCAATGTAGGCGCGATCCTCCAGCCCTTCGCGCAGAATCACGTGCATCAGCCCCAGCGCCAGCGCCACGTCCGTGCCGGGCCGAATGGCAATATGCCAGTCCGCCAGCGCCGCCGTTCGCGTCCGATACGGATCAATCACAATGAGCCGCGCGCCGTTGCGCCGCGCCTGCTCCACCATGGGCCACAGGTGGATGTTGTTGCCGTGGATGTTCCCGCCCCAGGCGAGGATGAGTTTGGCCAGCCGGAAGTCTTCCGTCGGCGTGCCCAGCTTTTTGCCGTAGACCAGATTCCACGCCACGCCCCCAGCCTCGGAGCAGATCGTCCTGTTCAGCTGGCTGCCGCCCAGGCGGTGAAAGAAGCGCCGGTCCATCGAGCCGAAGCCCAGCACGCCGATCGTGCCCGCATAGCTGTAAGGCAGAATCGACTCCGGCCCATACTCGTCGCTGATTTGTTGCAGCCGCGCGGCAATTGCGCCCAGCGCCTCATCCCAGCTCACGCGCTCAAAGGCCTCGTGCTCCCGGCCCCGCGCAAGCGGCCCTTTGGCGGCTCCGGGCTTGCGCTTGAGGGGATAGAGAATCCGCTCCGGCGCATACACGCGGTCAAGATATTTCGCCACCTTGCCGCACAAAAAGCCCTGCGTCACCGGCTGTGACGGGTCGCCTTCCACCTTGATGGCGCGGCCTTCCTCGTTCACCGTCACCAGCACGGCACACGAGTCCGGGCAGTCGTGCGAACAGACCGTATGCACAATGCGAAAGGGAGAAGCGGCCGCCATGCGTCCATTGTAAGCTGAACCCATCGTTTAATTCCGGAGACACCCGATGAGAAGAGTTCTGCTGGCCTTCGTTCTGCTTTGCGCCGGCCTGGCGCTGCACGCGCAATCCGCCGCCACCGAGGAAATCGCGATCCGCGCCGTGATTGCCGCGCAGGTAGCCGCGTGGAACCGCGGCGACATTCCCGCCTTCATGCAGTCCTATGAGGACTCGCCCGACACCACATTCATCGGCACGACCGTGCGCAAGGGCTACCAGCCCATCCTTGAACGCTATAAGAAAAGCTACGCGAACCAGGAGCAGATGGGCACGCTCACCTTCAGCGACCTCGCTGTCCGCCTGCTCCTCGCCAGTTGCGGCAAGGTCGAGTACGCCGTGGTCACCGGCCGCTTCCACCTGGCCCGCAGCACACGCGGCGAAGCCACAAAAGACGACGGCATTTTCTCACTGGTGTGGCGTAAAGGCCCGCACGGGTGGAAGATCATCCTCGACCACACGAGTTGAGGGGCCCCGCAGCCAACACCCCGGCTCCGTCTATTGATCCCGTCAAACTCAGGCTGAAGCCAATGCGCAGCAGCGTCATCCAAAGGAGCATGGCAAGACTCTTCATTGTGCGCGAGGCAACAACGGCCCACGCACCCATCGAGCGCCTGTTCCTGCTCTCCACGTGCATCGAGCTCGTGCGGCAGGAGCTGAAAATGCGGCCCGTTCGCGGACGCACCTCCGGCCATGTTGTCGGCGGAGACACCATCCGCTGGGAGGGCTGGCAGCTCGGCCTTCCGCAGATGCACGAAAGCCTGATTGAGCACTTCCATCCCCCTGTCTTCTTCCGCGACCGCATGATCGCCGGGCGCTTTGCGACCTTCGAGCACGATCACCACTTCATCGACCGAGGCGGCACAGTCGAACTGCGCGATGAGGTCCGCTTTATCATGCCGCTGGGTTGGCCCGGCGCGCTCGTGGGCCGGTGGATTATGGTGCCGCACATTCGCGGCCTCATGCGGCGCCGCTTTGCCCATATCCAGCGTTTGGCCGAGGGCGATGGCTGGCGCGCCTTCATCCCGGAGAATGCCGTCGTGACAAGGGCGCCTTAGCGCCAATATTCGCCGTGCAGCAGGCCTCCTGTACACTGGACCCGTCACGCATCCTCACAGCGGCAGCACCTTCGGGGAGACAGACCTTTGCCGTCAGGGTCCAAGCGCGTTCTCTTCCTCATTCGCAACATCGGCG
Source organism: Acidobacteriota bacterium (assembly GCA_028876395.1). GTDB lineage: Bacteria > Acidobacteriota > Terriglobia > Terriglobales > Acidobacteriaceae > Telmatobacter. The sequence continues at coordinate 7,393 of JAGWRX010000011.1, read as the reverse complement.
ACTATCATGCGTCGCGCCTGCTGCGACTGCAGCGGGAAGCTCTCAAAGCGGGGCATAAGTTCCTGGCTGTCGAGGCAGCGGACCGGTCCTCGCTGTATGCCCATCGGCAGACCCGCGCGGGACTGTTGAAGCAGGCCATTCAGAGCGTCTCTCTGCACGGCGCCGGGCGGCTGGACATCCTGAGAAAACTCGCGCCTGAAATATCGCTCTATAAGCCTGACGTGATTTTCACCATAGGCTATTCCGATGCAATCGCGCTTTGCGGCCTGGCGATGGGCAAGGCGCTGGGCTCGCGCGTCTTCTTCCTCGCTGACAGCAAGGCTGACGATCAGCCTCGCCGCACGCTCAGCGAAGCCGTCAAAGCGCGCATCCTGCGGTGCTTCGACGGCGCGCTTGTCGCCGGCGAGCGCCACAGGGCCTATTTCGCCAGCCTCGGCGTCAAGCCCGAGTCCATCCAGACTGGCTATGACGTGGTCGATAACGAGTACTTTGCGCAGCGCGCGGCTCGGTTTCGCGGCAAGGCGAGCCGGGTGCGTTCTCTTCGCATTGTGCCTGCCCGCTATGTACTTCTGGTCAGCCGGCTCATCCCGCGCAAGCGCGTGGATCGCGCGCTGGAAATCTATGCCGCGTCGCGCCTGCCAGCAAGCCAGGTGAAGCTTCTGATCATCGGGCAGGGTCCCGAGCAGAATCGCCTGCAGGAGCAGGCTCAGGCGTCAGGTATTGCGGAGCACATAATCTGCAGGCGCGAGGTTAAAAGCTGCATGATGCCGCTCTTCTATGCCTTCGCGGATGCCCTTCTGCTAACGTCTGAATACGACCAGTGGGGACTCTCAGTCAATGAGGCGATGGCCTGCGGCGTGCCCGCGCTGGTGACCGGCCGCTGCGGATGCGCGGGGGAGATTGTGCTCCATGATCGCAATGGATTCGTGTGGGACGGTGTCTCCACGCCAGAGGGAGCGGCGTTGCTGGATCGCCTTGTGCTGGAACCGGAGACGCGAGAGCGCTTCAGTGCGGCCGCCGCGCAGACAATGACCGAGTGGGGCCTTGCGCGCTTTGCAGATGCCGCGATGAGCATGGTAGACGGCGCGAACGCGCAGCATCAGGGTCCTGCGCCGCCGGGTGGAGGGCCGCAAGCGCATGGGTGAGACATCAACGCGCGAATGGGAATCATGCCCACGCAGGACAGTTATCTTCAACGTCTTCGGGCATTCCAACTCGGGCGACGCCGTTTTATTGGAATCTCTCGTTGACATGCTTCGCGATCTCCATCCGGAAAGTGACATTTCCGGGATTGCCTTCGACGCCGCTTCGGAAGAGCGCTGGATGCCGAATCTGCCGTGGGCCGAGCGCATCGGCAACGCGACAAGCCGCAGCATCTTCGGGCGCGGACGGCAGCTTGCAGGGTTGGCCGTGACTGCGTTGATTGCGACCAGCCGCGCGTTTCTCCCGCTGCGATTTTTCCTCCCGCGCAGGCAAAGGCTGGCGGTGGATCTGCTGCGCGATGCGGATCTGGCGATCTCCTGCCCCGGCGGCTATCTGGAGGACTCGAACTCGGCTTATGTCGTGAACCTGCTCTCGATCCTGCTGGCGGCACGTTTGTCGAAACAGGTCGTGCTGGCCCCGCAAAGCATTGGGCCGGTACACAACAGCTTCGGGCGCTGGCTCATGCGGCGCGCCATGCGCGCGGCAGATCGCATCTTCGTGCGCGAGCGCGAGTCGCTCATTTTTATCGGCGCGCTGTTTCCGCTGGCTGAGCGGGAGATGGTGCTCGGCAAGGTGCAGATGGCCGGCGATCTGGCGTTCTGGTTTCACCAGCAGCCCACGGGCTCACTGGAAGCGGAATGCGCAAAACTCGGCATAACTCCCACGCGCAAGTTACTCGGACTGACCGTCGTGGACTGGAACTTTCCGCACGCCGCCGACCCGCAGGCAGCCCGCGCCAACTACATCGAAAGCCTGTCTGCCTTGATTCGCCACGTCGAAGCCAGACAGTCGCATCAGATCGTGATCTTCAACCAGGTGGCCCATGATCTTGAACTCGCGCGCGAAATCGGACGACGCCATCCTGGCGTGATTGTCGACACGCTGGAGCGCGATGCGGGCGTCCTTTCCAAACTCATCGGCCTGAGTGATATCTTCATTGGCACGCGCTTTCATTCCTGCATCTTCGCGCTTGTCGAGAATGTCACGACCGTAGCAATTGCCTATCTTCCGAAGACGTCAGGCATCATGCAGGATCTGGAACTGGATGACCTCGTCGTTGACGTGGATTCGATTTCAGGCGACCAGTTAATCCGTCTGTTCGAGCGGGTTGCAGGCGAGCGCGACGCCGTTCAATCCAGGATCAGCGCCAATCTCGAAATCTATCGCCGCCGTCATGATGGATTCCTGCGCTATCTTGCGAATCGCGCGTGACCGCGCATTGGCGAAGGCGGGCAATCGGCATGCGCGCGGTTGCGCAGCGTCCTGTACACTGGTCCCGTCATGAGTTGCCTCTTCTGCAAAATCATCGAAGGAAGCATCCCCTCCACCGCCGTCTACCAGGACGAGCAATGCTATGCCTTTGCGGACATCCACCCGCAGGCTCCGGTGCATGTGCTGGTGGCGCCGCGCGAGCACCTCGCGGCAATGGATGAAGCCCGCAAGGAGCAAAGCGCACTGCTCGGCCACCTGCTGTGGGCCGCCGCGGAAATTGCCCGCGCCAAGGGGCTGGGCAAAGGCTATCGTCTGGTCATCAACTCCGGCGCCGACGGCGGGCAGACCGTCGACCACCTGCACGTCCACCTGCTCGGCGGCCGTCCGCTTCACTGGCCTCCGGGATAAAGCCGGCGCGCAACACAAAGGGCGCCTCCCATCGGGAAGCGCCCTCTTTGCTTATGCTTGCCGCCGTTACACCGGCTGCGGCATGTAGTCTTCCTCTTCCTCCATGCCATAGCGGCGCAGCAGGTTGGGCAGTGTCTGCGAGAAGGCCGAGCGCGGCATCACCGTGTCGCAACCGGCCTCAATGGCCTTCAGCTTCAGATCCCCCTGCAGATGGTTGAGGAAGCCGACGATCGACGTCGCCTTCTTCAGCTTTGTCTTCAGCTTGGGAATCAGCGTCATGGGCTTGGCGTTCACGTTGTTCAGGTCAAAGACCACCAACGCCGGCCGCTCGGCTTCGGGCGCGTCCGTCAGCCGCGCCACGGCTTCCTTGTCGCCCTTCACGAACTCCACCTTCACGCCCAGCTTGCGCGCCGTCTCCTGAATCTTGGCCTGGAAAAACAGATCCTCGATGAAGCAGAAGATGCGCGTGGGTGCGTCTTCCCGCACGGGAACAGCCGGCGCAACCTGGGAAACGTCCGGGTAATAGCTGCCGTGACCGTTGCCCGAAGTGGGTATCGTCGAGGCCGGACCGTCGGATACGTTGCCATTCACGGCGCGATAGCTGTGGTCCATGGGGCCCACAAACATCCTGGGACCCTTGGAGCCGCGCTGCTTATCCTTGCGCTTGCCCTGCGGCGGAGACGAAACACTGTTGCCCGGCTGCGCGCCCGGGGCCGAACCCTTCTGGAAGAACTTCTTCTTCTTCCGTCCATGGTTCTGCTGTCCCTGGCCCTGCTGGGCAGGGCGGGGCGGATTGGCCTGCGCCTGCGGCTGCGGCGAAGTCTGCTGCGGCTGGCCCTGCTGCGCCTGGGCTGCGCCCGCCTGGGTGGATTTATTCTTGCGGCGGCGCCGGCGGCGCCGATGCCCCTGCGACTGCCCCTGGCCGTTGGCCTGGGCTGGCCCCAGTTCAGACTGAGGCTGCGTCGGTTCTGTCGTCATGCGTGCACTTCCTGGCACTTTGCTCTATGGTGCATTGCCTTGCTGGATTCAGCCATTTCCCCTGCGGACGCTGAATTTCCCTTGCCTGCCGCGTTCGTCCGGGTATCAAAGCCGAACACAACGACAAGCGGACCTTTTCTTTTGGGATACCGGGTGAACTGGCGCCGAACACGGCCCTGCGCGCAATCTACCACGATTTCCTGGAGCCGGCTGCGCTTTCACGGCAAGTGTGCCATTCTTGCCACGTGCGCGATCCAATCATCCTAAGGAAAATGCCATTCAATGAATGCGGCTCCGGGGTACTGCAACTACGAAAACGCTATCGTCATCTTCCACGCCACGCTCTCACAACGGTCGTGTCCGCTTGTCAGGGTTGGTATGGCGCAGCCCAGCGTTATCCTCGGGTGATGCCTTTCCTATGGGAGTCTCCGCCGCTCGCTGCCCGAATAAGGTATAGACCGGCTGGCGAAACATCCTTGTTCAGCGGCGAGCTTCTCACTACCCAGATTCGGGTGGTTCGCGTCAGCCGCCTGATAGGCTTCTGTTCTTGATAGTACAGCCTGCCGCAATGGGTTGCAAGTGACCTCTGAGGCAGCGGCAGGAATCAAACCGGTTCCCGGGCACCCTGAATTCGCTGAAAGAAGGAGAAAACAAGGGCAAACGCGCAAAACGCCACCCCTGGGGGTGGCGTTTTGCTTTCCCGTGCTGGTCACTGGCCTCCCAGCAAATCATGGCCGGTGGTTCTCTCCACCGCGCCTATCGCAGACTCTCCCGGCCGGTTTCTCCCTTTTGAGGGCCGCTTCGTTGGCGGTTGCTCTTGCCGGGCGTCTGCTTGTTTGTGGGCTGGCCGGACTATTTTCCAGCAGCCGGTACATCACTGGCACCCTCTATATAGCAATCGACGTGCCGTTTTTCCGCCCTCTTGTCTTCAATAACTTACACGTCGGATATAGAACTTTAGTTTGAATTCCAATAGTTCATCTGCGCTTCATCTTCAAAAAACCATACATTCCCGTCTCATCGCTGGCACTCTGGGCAAAAGTGCGTGCTACGTCCGGCCACCACAATCCGCCGGATCGGCGTGCGGCAAACCCGGCAAGGCTCGCCGGTTCGCTGGTAGACCCGGTGCTCCAGCTGGAAAAAGCCGCGCACCCCATTCGCATCCACGTAATCTGAAACAGATGAGCCTCCCAGCTGGATGGCGTGCGTCAGAACCTCCCTGAGCGCCTGCCGCAGCCGCTCCAGCTCGGCCCTGGTCAGCCGCCCAGCCATCCGCCGCGGCCGCAGTCCGGCGCGAAAGAGGCTTTCATCGGCATAGATGTTGCCCACCCCGGCCAGCAGCTTCTGGTTCAGCAGGGCTGCCTTGATAGCCAGCCGCCGCCCGCGAAAAAGAGCCGCAAACTCCTCCGGCCCGATGGTCAACGGTTCCGCCCCGGGCCCGCTGAAGCCTGGGTCACGGTGCAGGTCGCGATACTCCAGCCGGCCGAACCGCCGCGGGTCAACAAAGCGCAGCTCCCGCCCGCTGGCAAGCGTCAGGCGCGCATGGGTATGCGCCGCCACGGGGCTTTCAGGAGTCGTCACCAGCAGCCGCCCCGTCATGCCCAGATGCACAATCCACTGCGCTTGCACACTGCTCTCTGCTGAGCCTTCCCCCAGTTCGCACACAATATGCTTGCCCGTGCGATGCACCGTCAGGATCAAGCGGCCTTCCAGTCCCCTGGCCTGCCGCCGGGGCGAAGTCTTGAATGGCTCCCGATGCGAGCCGAACCAGACCTCCGCGATCCGGTCGCCGCGCACACGCGCGTCCACGCCCTGGGCGATGGTCTCCACTTCAGGCAGTTCAGGCATTGGATTATTGTAGTGAACCGGGCGGCACGCTTTCGTCTTCCCTGTCGGCGCCGCGGCTATTCCTAGTCATGGAGTTCGTCAATGCGGCTGGCCTCAAAGCTCACGATCTTCCATACGCCTTTCTCGCCCCGCACCCAGACGTGCGTATAGCGATAGCTGCCTGTCAGCGCCCCATCCGGAGATACGCCGTCCACCTCGGCGCGGGAAGTTACCACCGCCGTGGATCCGTAAAGGCGCACCTTGCGATCAGAGATCTCAATGGTCTTGAAGCGCATCGATCCGGCGCGCAGAATGGCCAGCGTCTGTTCTTTGGATTGCAGGGTGCCCATGGGAGAGATGCCCATGTAGTCGTCCGCCAGCATCGTGCCTACGGTTGCGGCGTCTGCGTGCAGCATGGCGTAGCGCCAGGCATCTTCCATCCGGTCAATTTCGTGGCGTTGTTCGTGCCGCTCGGCACGCGGCATCCCGCTCAGCAGTGGCGCTGCAATGGCAGACAACAACAAACCAAGCGCAAGAAGACGCTTCGACACGTTAGGTGAATTGGCCCTGAACTTCCACATAGGCGTAACGGATGGTATTCCTCAACCGTTGCGCCGGTCAATGAGCTTGTTTCGCACTCTGATTGTGTACAGATTCCTGCTGAGTCAGAGGCCTCCGGCTTAGACCAGCGCGAAGAGGTCTTCGCGGTTCCTCTCCAGCATCTTCTGGTAGAGTCCGCCCACGGCGTACTTCTTGAAGTGCGCCGACGCCCGGTGCGCTTCCTCTGCCGCCGAATCCTTGTACTGCTCATAGATCAGAACGGTGTCCGGGTCGGCTTCCATGCGATGGGGAATGTAGCTCACGCATCCCGGCTCCTGACGCGATGCCTCGGCGAGCTTGCGCAAAATATCGGCAACTTCAGCCCGGTCCTCGGGGGAAAACTTCATCCGGATGACAAAACTGATCATAGGTGCGGCTTCCTCGCTGCTCCGGGGCTGCTCGCCCTCAGGCCGTTGAATACAGTTTACCCGTGAATCTCGTCCAGCGCGGCTGCAAACTCCGGCAGAATCATCGTCTGATCGCGGTCGGGTCCGGTTGACACCATGCCGATCTTCGCGCCGCTCTCCCGCTCCTGAAAACGCAGGTACTCCCGCGCCGCCTCGGGCAGCTTGTCAAACTCGGTGATGCCCTCAGTGGACTGCCGCCAGCCCTTCAGCTTTGTATAACGCGGCTTGATCTGCTCCAACCCCTGCACGTCGGCGGGAATCTCATCCGTGACCTTGCCGTTGATCTCGTAGCCCACGCACACCGGAATCTCGTCCAGCTCGTCCATAACGTCCATCTTGGTCACCACCAGCCACTCCGCGCCGTTCACCTGGTTGGAGTAGCGCAGCAGCGGAATATCCAGCCATCCGCAGCGCCGCGGCCGCCCCGTTACCGCGCCATATTCATTGCCGCGCGCTCGCAGGGTGTCGCCCACCGCCTCGTGAATCTCGGTCGGGAACGGCCCTTCGCCCACCCGCGTGACATACGCCTTGGTCACGGAGATCACCGTCCCAATCGCGGTCGGCCCCACGCCCGTGCCGGTGGCCGCGCCGCCCGCCGTCGCGCTCGACGAGGTCACAAAGGGATAGGTCCCGTGGTCGATGTCCAGCATCGTTCCCTGCGCGCCCTCGAACATCACCGAGCCGCCCCCGGCCAGCACGCCGTGCAGCAGGCGCCCCGTGTCGGTCACAAAGGGACGCACATCTTCGGCCGCCGCGGC
>JAGWRX010000154.1 GCA_028876395.1 Acidobacteriota bacterium | reverse complement strand
TGTTGCGGGCGGGCTGGACAAGGCGCCGCTGGCAACAATTGTTGCGCAGATTCGTGCGACTGGCGTGAACTCGGTACGGCTGCCGTGGGCGAATGAGACGCTGGAGCGAAATCCCGTGGTGGCCGATTACGCGGTGGCGGCGAATCCTGAGTTCAGAGGCAAGCACGCGATGGACGTGATGGACGCGGTGATTGCTGCGCTGGCGGAGGCGCACATCATGGTGATTCTGGATAACCATGTGAGCCGCGCGGACTGGTGCTGCAGTGAAACGGATGGAAACGGGCTCTGGTACAACGCGGAGTATCCAGAGACGAAGTGGCTGGCCGACTGGCAGACGATCGTTCGGCGCTATAAGAAGCAGAAGTGGGTGGTGGGAGCGGATCTGCGGAATGAGTTGCGCAGCGGCGCGGCATGGGGCGGCGACAATCCGAAGCTGGATTGGCACGCGGCGGCCGAACGCGGTGGTGATGCAGTGCTCGCGGCAAATCCGCGGCTGCTTGTGATGGTAGAAGGGCCGGAGTATTCGACGAATTTTGCCGGTGTAGACAAGCTGCCGGTGCGATTGAAGGTGGCACACAGGCTGGTGTACTCGCCGCATGCGTATGCGCCGCCGGAGCCTGGCTTTGCCAACTACGAGCAGATGGTTGAGGTGTATGCGGGGCGCGTTGGCATGCTGATGACGATGAAAGATGCTGCGCCTATCTGGGTAGGCGAGTTTGGTACCTGCCAGAAGCTGGATTGCGGACAGAATTCGGATTGGTTCCGGCTGTTTATTCGCTACCTGAAGGAGCATCCAGAGGTGGGCTGGAGTTACTGGCCGCTGAATGGAACGCAGTCCAGCGGCGCGGGGCGAAAGTACGACACGCTGGAGACGTATGGCCTGCTGACGACGGACTATCGGGGAATTGCCGCGCCGGAGATTGTGAAGAGCTTTAAGGAGATTGAAGCTCCCCCGGCACCTTAGCGCAGCGTTATTCCCTCACTCGCGCGTGACTAGTGGGCTGGCTTATATCCGATCTTCTCGTCGACCCACTGGATGAACCACTTCATGTTGGGAGCATCCGTGTGTCCGCCGTCGTGCTGGCGCCAGGCAAGGTGGCCGCTGAGCAGGCCTTCATTCATGGGAGGCAGTTGCGCAGTGTGGTAGTCCTCATGCACGCCTAGACCTTTCACGCCGAGCAACTCAAAGACCGGACTGGCGGCGACGGTGGCACGGTAGCCACCGAGGTGATCGAGCCAGTGCGCATCGCCCTTCTCAGGATTGCCATAGCTGATGAAGGTGAGACGCGGCGCGCAGAGCGCGATGAGCTCGTTTGAATCAACGGGCAGGTCGCCGGGATTCATACTGCCGAAGCTGGCCTTTTCGGCTCCATACTTCATGAAGTTGCCGGCCATCCAGTAGTACTCACCGCCGGTCAGGTTTTCGACCGCCTCACCGTAGTTACGGCGGAAGAGGGTTGCGCCTCCCTTGCCTGAAGAGCCTACGAGCACCATGGCGAAGCGCTGGTCATAGGCCATGGTAACGAGGGCGGCTTTGCCGTAGCGGGAGACGCCGTCAATGCCGACGTGTTTGGCATCGACGCCGGGGACGGTTTCAAGATAGTCGAGCGCGCGGCTTGCGCCCCAGGCCCACGCGCGCAGAGCGCCCCACTGGTCCGGCTTGCGCGGCTGGCCGAGATTGGCGAGTCCGATGATGCCGCGGGTGAGGCCGGCGCCGTTGTCTGCCTGCACGCTTGTGGGATCGAGCAGCACGTACCCCCAGCCTGCGCCCACAAGTTGCCAGTCATTGGGAAAGTCACCGTCTGCGTTGAGCTGCGGGAAGTGGAAGGGCGTCTCTTTGGCCAGATGCCATGCCGGATATTTGGCGAAAACATCTTTCAGAGCCGGGTCCTGCTTGATGAGGAGGTCTTTCCAGGTCTGGTCGATCTTGTCCATCTCTTCAGGGTTGGGCTCGGCGGGGTTTGGGAAACCGGCGCGGCCAAACATAATGAGCACGGGGACGGGACCTTTGACGTTCGCGGGCAGCACCAGCGTCATGTGAATCTTGACACTGATATCGGGATCGGACGAGTTGTCCACTGTGCCGATGAGATCCGTGGCTGTGACGGGCGTGAAGCCAATGTGTTCGTGATCGACAGTGGCATTCCAATGAATTTTGGGCAGGTCTTTGGGCACGAAGCCGTAGACGTACTTGGAAAACATTTCGACGAGCTGCGGTCGGCGCTCCTTCCACCACATCTCGGCCGTGGTGACTTTGCGGCCGTCGTTCATCACGAGCGCGTCAGGAATGTTGGGATAGGGATTGGCCTCGGACTCGTCGTAATTGGCGTAGTTGGGCGAGGCGGGATTGTTGTCACGCCCGGGCCGCAGTTCGGTGATGCCGAGCTGCTTCATCATGTTGGCCTGGTCCTGCTCGGCGGTCCAGTTTTTGGGCTCCTGAGCAGCGGCGAGCAGAGAGAGTGAACCGGCGGCAAAAGCAGCAAGAGCAAGAGAGCGAAACGTCAACGGCATGAGGATGGTCTCCACGCGCGGGCAAAGAACGCCCGTGAAAAAGCGATTTATTCTGCGGGAGCATCTTACTCTGCGGAGGACAGAGTGGGCACCGGAAAAAGTGCCCACTACGGAGACTAGAGCGTGTAGCGCTTCTGGTGCCAGATCCAGGCGGTGCGGAGGATATCGTCCAAATGAGTGTAGCGCGGCTGCCAGCCAAGTTCGTGCATAGCCTTTTCAGAACCGGCCACGAGAAAAGCCGGATCGCCGGGGCGGCGCGGATGAAGTTCGGCGGGGATGGGATGACCGGTGACGCGTCGGGCCGAATCGATGACTTCCTTGACGCTGAAACCTTTGCCATTGCCCAGGTTAAAGATGAGCGGCGCCCGGCCTGCGGCATCTTTGTCGAGCGCTGCGAGCGCGAGCAGGTGCGCATCGGCAAGATCGGAGACGTGGATGTAGTCGCGAATGCAGCTGCCATCGGGCGTGTCGTAGTCATCGCCGTAGATGCGGATGGAGTCGCGACGGCCGAGGGCAACGTCAAGAATCAGAGGGATAAGATGCGATTCGGGCTGATGGGCTTCGCCCCGAGTGATGCCATCCGGCCCTTCCGGGGCTCCGGCGACATTGAAATAGCGAAGCGAGGCGTAACGGAAGCCGTGGATGCGATGGAACCAGGCGAGAATCTGTTCAACGAGGAGTTTGGACTCGCCATAGGCGTTGGTGGGCTTGAGGCGCGCGCTTTCCGGAATGGGTGCGGCGGCTTCCGGCTCGCCGTAAACCGCCGCGGTGGAGGAGAAGACCAGCTTGTGAACGCCGCAGGCAAGCATGGTTTCCAGCAGTGTGAGGGTGGAAGCAGAGTTATTGCGGAAATAAATTTCGGGCTTTTGCATGGATTCGCCGGCCTCGATGAGTGCGGCGAAGTGGAGGACGGCGTCTAAGGGCTTATTTTCGGATTTGGCGGTATTGAAAAGGTTTTCAAGAAGGGCCCGATCAGCGATGTCTCCCTGGACGAAATCCACACCCTTGGGCAGCAGGTCACGGCGTCCGTGCGAGAGGTTGTCATACACTAGAACCGAATGACTTTGTGCCAGGAGGGTGGCGGCCACAGTACCACCGATATACCCGGCACCGCCGGTAACCAATATCCGCATAAAAATACTGTCCTTCCAAGAACGGATTGCGTTACGGTAAGTCTATTACAGCAGGCGGGGTTGGAACTGAAGTTTAGACTCCAATCACCAGACCCCCACCGAGGCGGCGAGCCTGCGCAGACCGGGATTCTGTAAACTCTTGAAGATAGAAACTTCTTGA
>JAGWRX010000153.1 GCA_028876395.1 Acidobacteriota bacterium | reverse complement strand
CGAGCAGGACCGCCTGCGCATGGTGGACTTGTGGAGCTATCAGCAGAAGGAGATCGACGCCGCGCGCCTTGAGCCCGGTGAAGATGAAGCCCTCGAGACCGAGAAGCGCGTGCTCGCAAACGCAGAAAAGCTCTACGCAGCCGCCATGAGCGCATTCGATCAGCTCTACGAAGGTGGCGCCTCTGCCGAAGCCGCGCTCCGAGCGGCCCAGCGCAACGTGGAGGAGTTGGCGCGCTACGACAACCGCTTCAACGAAGCCGCCCAGCAGCTCGCCTCAGCCCGCGCCACCGTAGGCGATGTCAGCGCCACCCTGCGCGACTACGCCGAGGGCATCAATGCCTCCCCTGAGCGCCTGGCCGAAATCGAAGACCGCCTCGCGCTGCTCGACCGCCTCAAGCGCAAATACGGCCACACCGTTGCCGAGGTCATCGCCTTTGGCGAAGACGTAACGCGCAAACTCGCTGAAGTCGAAGACCGAGACGAAATCCTCAAGAGGCTCCGCAAAGCTCTCGACGAGGCTGCCACCGCGTTTCGTGCCGCTGCCGGCGCGCTCAGCGCGGAGCGCAAGGCCGCCGCGGCAAAGCTCGCCAAACTGGCAGAAGCGCAAATCAATTCGCTCGCCATGAAGGTGCGTTTCGAGGTGGCTGTCACCGCCTCTGAGATCGAGTTCGCGTGGTCCGCCAGCGGCTGGGACCAGGTCGAGTACCGCATCGCCACCAACGCCGGCGAGCCGCTCAAGCCGCTGCATGAGATTGCGTCCGGCGGCGAGATGAGCCGCGTCATGCTTGCGCTCAAGGTCGCGGTGGAAGAGACCTCCTCCAGGACGAGGAAGAACCAGCCCACGCCGCGTACGCTTGTTTTTGATGAAATCGACATCGGTATCGGCGGACGCGCGGCCGAGGCCGTGGGCCAAAAGCTCAAGGCCCTCAGCCGCGGCCAGCAGGTCTTGTGCGTCACCCACCTGCCGCAGATCGCCGCCTTTGCCGGCCAGCACCTGGCCGTGGAAAAGCGCGAAGACCACGGCCGCACCAAGACGCAGATTCGCGTCCTCGACGACCGCGCACGCACGCATGAAGTGGCCCGCATGTTGAGCGGAGCCAAAGTGACTGACACCAGTCTGCAGCACGCCGCGCAGATGATTGCCGCCAGCCGGTAGTCCTGGATGCTCCCTTGCCGCTTTCTTCCGGGGACATGCAAAAGACCCACGGGCAATTCGAGCCCGTGGGTCTGGGAATCCCTTCCTGATTCTGGTCCCTCTTGCTTCACCTTCCCCTGTTAATCGTGCCCATGGCCATGCCCGTTTCCTTGGCCATTGCCATGTCCATTGCCGTGTCCGTGGTCTTTGTACTGGCCATAGTGGTTCCCGTTGTCGTGCCAGTGCTCTTCGCGCATTTCCGTGCGCCGGAAGTGCTTCTCCCAGCCGCGGTGCCTGCCCCAGTCGGCTCTCTCGCCTCTTCCCGGCAAATAGCCCCTGTAACCGAACCGCGGATCGAAGTCGCGATCTATATCCCCGCGGAAGCCTTCCGGCCCGTGAAACCATGGCCCCGCGCCGAGGAACACTCCACCCGCAAACCATTGCGGGCTGTAATAGCCAACGGGTGCACAGGAATACGGCGCGTAATCGAAGTACCCGTAGGGGCAAGCCGGTGCCACACCAACCCCGATATTGATGTTGACCTGAGCCGCTGCCTTCGGTGTCGCTCCAGCACAGCAAAGACCGGCAAGAACCGCCACGACCAGAAACCGGAATCCCTTCATTCACTTCCTCCTTGCGGAAAGGTTCACTCCGTCAGTCTACCTAGCTTGGTCTTGCCGGACTGCGCAAAGCGCGCCTCAATCCAAACGAAAGTCACACTTCTGCCGGGTTGGAGATGCTGAGAAGCACAGGAACCTCACCCAACCCGAAGGCTCGCCCATACAACGTTTTCCGGACTATACTCATCTGCGTTACTAGTACCAACGATTCGTTCTTCCCGCCCGCCAACTCAAGGAGAAGCTCTGATGCGACTGCGCCTGGCCAGGTCCGTTTGTTGGCTTGGGATTCTGTGCTCGTTCTGTGCAATGACGGCCCGACTGCCTGCGCAGACAGCCGCAGGGAGCGAACAGCCGGCCCCTGCTCAACAGCAGGCACCGGCAAGCAAGCCCGGTTCACAGCCCGAACTGCCCAATGCGCCCGCCCCATCGTCGCAGGCTCCTTCGCTCAGCGACCTCGGCTTCTCGCCGCAGCAGACGCAGGCCGACCCGCAACTTCAGGCAATGCTCGAGAAGCGCACGCACATGTTGAAGGTCCATCAGCGGCTTGGCCTGATCACTGCGATTCCCCTGGTAGCCGCCGTGATTACCGGGCCCATGGCCAAGGCCAAGGGCAAGGACGGCCAGCCCATCAAGGAACCGACCCAGGCGAATCTCGACTTTCATGCCGCGCTGGGCGGAGTAGCAACGGGGCTCTACTTCACGACTGCGTACTACGCCATTCGCGCGCCCCGCGTGCCCGGAACGCACAAGCATGGCGCCATTCGCATGCATGAGGCGCTGGCCTTCATCCATGGACCGGGCATGATTCTCACGCCGGTCCTCGGCATCATGGCCTACAAGCAGGAGAATGCCGGAGAAAAGGTGCATGGCATCGCTTCGGCCCACGGCCCTGTCGCGGTCGTCACCGCGGCTGCCTATGGCGCGTCGATTGTCGCCGTCTCCTGGCCCATTCACTGGAAGTTCTGGGAGGGACGATGAGGAAGACAATCCTGTTTGGCGCCCTGCTCGCGGCTCTTCCCCTGTTCGCGCAGACTGACACGCAATGGGTCGTCGAACAATCGACGCTCTCCTATCACATGTCGCATCCCATGCACCAGGTGGACGGCACGAGCCACGAAGCCAAGGGCAAAGGCGTCTGCCACGACGGTCAATGCGATTTTCTGATTGCCGTGCCCGTCAAGTCCTTCAATTCCGGCGACACCAATCGCGATCTGCACATGCTTGAGACCACCCGCGGCGCGCAATTTCCCATGG
>JAGWRX010000152.1 GCA_028876395.1 Acidobacteriota bacterium | reverse complement strand
TTGGCAAACACCCGCTGCAGCTGTATTCACAAGGCACGCCGAACGGACAGAAGGTCACCATCATGCTGGAGGAGCTGCTGGCCGCGGGGCACAAGGGCGCGGAGTACGACGCCTGGTTGATCCACATCAGCGACGGCGACCAATTCTCGAGCGGCTTCGTCGAGATCAACCCGAATTCGAAGATCCCGGCACTGGTGGACCGCAGCGGGCCTATGCCAATCCGGGTGTTCGAATCAGGCGCAATCCTGGTGTACCTCGCAGAGAAGTTCGGCGCGTTTTTGCCGGCTATCCAGCCCGCGCGCGCGGAGTGCCTCGCGTGGCTGTTCTGGCAGGTGGGCAGCGCGCCTTACGTGGGAGGCGGCTTCGGCCACTTTTACAATTACGCGCCGACCAAGATCGAATACGCGATTGACCGCTTCGCGATGGAGACCAAGCGTGAACTGGACGTGCTTGACAAGCAGTTGGCGAAACACGAATACGTTGCCGGTGACCGCTACACGATCGCGGACATCGCAGCGTGGCCGTGGTTCGGTGGCCTGGTGCTCGGCAAGCTATACCACGCGGCCGAATTTCTGTCGGCCAAGGACTACACACACGTGCTGCGCTGGGCGCACATGATTGCCGAGCGGCCGGCCGTACGGCGTGGGCGCATCGTCAATCAGACCTCGGGCGACACCACCAAGGTGCTGCGTGAGCGCCACGCCGCGGCGGATTTCAATGCGATCAAGTGGGAAGCCCCAGCCAGAAAGTCGGCCTGATTACTGAGAGCATCTAAGGAGGATCTGATTTATTCGTACACTGGCATGATCCTGGCTTTCGCCGGGAGGTGTCCAGGTTCTTGAAAAGGCCGGATTCCGGCTTCCGCCGGAGTGACTAAGTCCGAATTATTCAGGGCCACCCAAGTTACGCGCTGTGGTTCCGCGCCCACTGCATGATTCCGGCGCTGTTCATGGCGCCTGCCTGGCGCGCGACTTCATGGCCGCCCTTGAACAGCATCAGCGTGGGTATGCTGCGGATGTTGAAGCGCGCGCCAAGTGACTGCTCGGCGTCGGTATCCACCTTGAGCAGACGCAGCTGCGGTTCCAGCTGTGCTGCGGCCTCGACAAAGTGCGGTGCCATCATCTGGCAAGGCCCGCACCACGGTGCCCAGAAATCTACCAGCACGGGAATGCCGTTGCTGGACACATGCTTGTCAAAAGTGGCTTGGTTGACCTCGGCGGGATGGCCCACGAACAGCAGTTGATGGCAGTTGCCGCATTTGGGCGCCGCGCCAAGGCGTTCAGGCGGAACGCGGTTTACCGCAGTGCAGCGCGGGCAGACGATATGCAGCGCATCGTTCATGGGACAACCTTTGGGACTGGACAGCCTCGGTTTGAACTAATCGCGATATGGGGGCGGGGGTTCGAAAGAGAAGGGGCGTAATGGGAGCGATGGTCGCCTGCGGGGCCGCTAACCGGGCCCGGGCTATTTGTGGATGCGCGCGGCGATTTGTCTGGCAAGCATGTCCGGATCCTGATCCTTGTCCACCTGGACCACGACACGTTTGTAAACCCTGTGTGCGAGTTCGAAGGTCAGGCAACGCGCGGGATCGTGGAAGTCGTAGAACACTACGCCGTCACCGTTGAAGAAGGTCCCAGCAATCTTGACGCCCGGAATGTTGGTGCCGATGCGGAAGCCGTGAAACCAGCCAGGGGGCACGGGGTCGTGAACCACCGAGGTCAGATGACGGTAGGGGAGGTGCAGGGAGCCGTGCAGCGCCAGCACTTCGTCCAACGGGCTCAGGTGCACGCTCACGCGGTCTGCTTCGAGTACGATGCGCGCCATATAAACCTCGGATGCTTTAGCGGGAGCGGAAGTATAAGGCGGCCGCGAGTATAAGCCCCACCGCTGCATATCTAACGGCATTCCCGCACCGAGCCTAAAATGACCGCCCCGGATTCCGGGGGCGGTTTCGTCAGGCACCAATCAGGCGTTTTCTTCGCTCGGATGCATGCGCTTCAGCTGCACATTGTCGCTTGGACTCGCCACTGATCTGCGGGTAAAGTGCGCGCTCCGTAATCGCCTTTCTTTTCCACAATTGTGAGCATTCATGAACGACGCCCACACCTTGCAAGCTGCACACGCCGATACCGT
>JAGWRX010000151.1 GCA_028876395.1 Acidobacteriota bacterium | reverse complement strand
TGGCGTGGAAGAGAATCGCGTCGGCTTAGGCCATCCCGTGAACATCACCTTTCATGCATGGGCACGGTTGTTGGTCAGTCGGCGAGGTCACGGCCTTTGGCTTCATGGCCGAGTGCGGCGAGAGCGGCGAGGGCGAGGGCGACGATGGCGACGGTGATGGCGAGGACGGCGGGGTAGTTGCCCCAGCGCTCGGCGGCGAGGGCCTGGGCTTTGCCGTTCCATGAGGTGATAAGGCCGCCGAGTTGATAGGCGAGGCCGGGAGCGGTGGCGCGGACGGGTGCGGGGGCGAGCTCAGTGAGGTAGGCGGGGACGACTCCCCAGGCGCCCTGCACCATGAACTGCATGAGGACGGCTCCCGCGCCGAGGGCGAATGCGGTGTGGCCGTAGGCGTAGAGGGGAATGACGGGAATGGACAGCAGCGCGGCGGCAACGATGGCGCGCTTGCGTCCCCAGCGCTCAGACAACGCGCCGAAGACAAAGCCGCCGACAATGGAGCCGAGTCCGTAGAGTACGCCGATGAGGCCCACCGTCCGCGGAGTGAGTCCCATGTGGACGGAGAGAAATGTGGGGTAGAGGTCCTGGGTGCCGTGGGAGAAGCTCATGAAGGCTGTCATAAGCAGCACGAGAAAAAGAAATGTGGGCAGAAACGCCAGCAAATGCGCGGGAATTGCCGGCCCGGCGTGGGGCACGGCGCGCTTTTTTGCCCCGGCGATCCAGATGGGCGACTCCTCGACGCGCGTCTGGACATAGAGGACGAGGAGCGCGGGAGACGCGCCGAGAATGAAGAGGCCGCGCCATCCGATGGAGTGGAAGAAGAGGGCGAATGCGGCGGAGGCAAGGATGGAGCCGAATGCGTAGCCCTCCTGGAGAACGCCGGAGAAGGCGCCGCGGCCCTCTTTGGGCAGGGTCTCGAAGGTGAGCGCCGCGCCGACGCCCCACTCGCCGCCCATGGCGAAGCCGAAGAGGGCGCGCAGCACCAGCAGCACGGTCATCGACGGCGCAAAGGCGCAGGCCAGCTCAATGACGGAGAAGCTGAGGATATTGAGGATGAGGACGGGGCGGCGGCCGTAGCGGTCTGCCAGCATGCCGAAGACGACTGCGCCGACGGGGCGGAAGGCCTGGGTGAGAAAGACCGCGCCCATCACGGCGGATGGCTTTGTGCCGAAGTCCGTGGCAATGGCCTTGACGCAGAAAATCAGCAGGAAGAAATCGAGACTGTCGAGCGTCCAGCCGAGGAAGGAGGCTACGAAAGCGTGGCGCTGAGAACTGCTAAGGCCCTTGAAGTCGCGAACGAAGGACATTGGCGGAAGCATACCAGACGCTTGAGTCGGTTGGCGCGGCTTGCGGTGAAGCTGAGGTGCGGCGGAGGCGGTCGTATTTGCAGGGGCTTCAAGCGTAGCCTAAGATTCAGGTGCGGCCCACGTGGGGACTTTGAAATGCGGAAACTGGCTCTGCTGTTGTTGCTGGCGGCGATTGCCCTGCCGGCGATGGCAGCCAAACGGGTTACGGTGGAGCAGTTGGAGCAGGTGCTGGCGGCTGCCCACGGCAAGCAGGATGGGAAGGTCGCACAGCAACTTATCAATCTGGAACTGACCGAGCGGCTGAGCGGGGCGCGGCTTGCGCGCTGGGAGGCAGCCCTGCCAGGGGCCGAGTCGCGGCGGGCGCTGGTGGTGCTGGCGGATATGTCGGCGTTTCTCGAGCCTCCGGCGGCGGAGATTCCCGCGGCGGCCACGCCGGATGTGGCCTCGCAGCGGAAGATTATGGCGATGGCCGTGGACTATGCGGTAAAGACCATCCGCAATCTGCCGAACTTTATTGCGACGCAGGACACGATTCACTTTGAAGACACCCCGTCTGTCCAGCGGGCGGACGCTTCGATCACGCTGTATGCGCCGCTGCATGCCGTGGGCCGGTACACGAGCACAATTCTCTATCGCGATGGGCGGGAGGTTGTGGATTCAGGAACGAAGAAGGACAGGAAGCAAGGATCGGCGGCGCCGTCGCTGGCGACCTCAGGGGTGTTTGGACCGATCCTGGGGACGGTGCTGGTGGACGCCGGGCAGGGCAAGATTGTCTGGAGTCACTGGGAGCAGGGCGCGGCGGGACCGGTGGCGGTGTTCAGCTTTGCCGTGCCTACGAAAGAGTCGCATTACCAGGTGGAGTTCTGCTGCGTCCCCGGGAACTTCAGCGATGGTGTCTTCCAGGAGTTTTCCGGCTACCACGGGGAGATTGCCGTTGATCCGGTCAGTGGAGCGATTCTGCGCCTGACTCTGAAGGCGGACCTGCGGCCCTCGGCACCGCTGGCCACCTCAGACATTCTGGTGGAGTACGGGCCGGTGGAGATCGGGGGCACTACATACGTCTGTCCAGTGAAGAGCATCTCCGTCACGCGGGCGCCGCCTGCTGCGCCGACGCTGCAGAACTACCGCGGCTCGCTGCTGGACAACAACGGATCGACCGGGTGGTCTGCCGAGGGAAAGAATCGAGAACGACTGCAGACGCTTCTGAACGATGTGGTGTTTGAGCAGTATCACGTATTTCGCGCAGAGGCGCGGGTGCTGACCGGGGACAACGCGGGAGCGACGGGGACTGCTGCTGCTCCGGTCGCGGCGAGTGGTGGTGTTGCGGAGACGCCTGCAGCGCAGGAAGAGACGACTGCACGGGTTGAGGCTCCGGCTGCGGTTGCGACGGCGGAGAGCAGCGCTTCGGTGACGACGGCGGCTGCGGTCCCTGCTGCGCCTGCGGTTGCGGCAGCTTCCGCTCCGGCTGCGGATGTTCCTGCGCCGGAACTTGCGACTCCTGAGATCAGCGTGGCGGAGACAGCGGCGCTGCCGGACGCGGCTGCGGCTCAAAGCGCGGGCGCGCAGGGAAAGGGCTTTACGCTGCGCGTGACCACGCGGCTGGTGGATGTGGACGTGGTGGCGCTGGATAAAAAGGGCCGCCCGGTGACGGACTTGAAACCGGACGACTTTGAGATCTACGACAACGGACGCAAGCAGGCCGTACGATTTTTCAGCCAGGCGGGCGGGGCGCCTGCTGCGCAGACGCCGCAGGCACAGACAACGTCTTCAACGGACCAGGAGGTTTTCTCGAATCGCAGGGGAGAAATTGCAGAGGCGAAGCCCGGGGGCGGAACAACGGAAGGCAGCACGACGATTCTGCTGCTGGATGCGCGGAGCCTGGGGTGGGCGGATCTGACGTATGCGCGTGACCAGATGCTGAAGTTCCTGGAAAAGCTGCCGGCGAGTGAGCTGGTGGGGCTGTACGCGCAGGGTGCTCGCGGGTTTCAGGTTCTGATGGAGGGGACGGCGGATCACACGGCGCTGGCGACGACGTTGCGGCAATGGATGCCGAGCGCGCAAAACCTGGCGGCGGCGCAGGAGGCGGAGCAGCACAACCGGCAACAGTTCGACGAGGTGCTGCACCCGGGTGATTTGCAGTATGTGAATGGAACCACGAACACTCCGGCGTTCACGGGAACGATGATTGATCCGCAACTGCGCGACTTTGGCAGGAATCCGGGGCGGGATGCGCTGGTGATTCTAGTGGGCGTGGCGCGGCATCTGGCGGCGATCCCGGGGCACAAGAACCTGGTGTGGGTGGCAAGCGACAACGTGCTGGCGGACTGGCAGGACAAGGCTGCCGGCACGGACAAGGACAGCAAACAGATCGCGAGCTTTGTCTTGCGCGCGCAGGATGCACTGAATGACGCGCACGTGAGCGTCTACCCGCTGGACGCCTCACAGCTGGAAACGATGGCGACGGATGCGAGTCTGGCGAACGCAAGCGTGGCACTGTCGCCGAGTGTCACCGCGCCACCGCCGCATCAGGGAGGATTTTCCGGAGCGGGGCTTGGACGCACAGCCGCCGAGATGCAGCAGGACATTCACCCGATTCAGGGGGCGATTCAAGGCTTGGCGCAAGCCACGGGCGGGCAGGTCTTTCGGCGCTCCGGCAGCATTGCAGCGAGCCTGAACACAGTGGTCGAGGATGGCCGGGCGGCTTATCTGCTGGGCTTCTCGCCCGACACGCCGGCCGACGACCAGTACCACGTGCTGACCGTGAAACTGAACGGGCAGCATGGCGTTACCGTGCGCTACCGCGCCGGATACTTCTATGCAAAGGAAGCGGCCGCGATGAAGGATCGCTTCCGCGAGGCGATCTGGCAGCCGCTCGACATGAATGAAATTGCCGTGAGCGCGCGGCCCGAGGCGGCGTACACGGGGGCCATTCTGAAGCTGAACATCGCGATCAACGACGTGGCGCTGCAACTGGAGGGCGGCCGCTGGAAGGACAAACTGGATATCTTCGTGGTGCATCGGGGAGTGGATGACCTGCGCGCGCGCATCACAGGACGGACCATGGTGCTGGCCCTGCTGCCCGCGACCTACCAAAGTCTGCTGGAGAAGGGCATCCCATTCAACCAGTTTGTGGAGCGAGGCGAGGACTCGGGGTCGGTGCGCATTGTGGTGGTGGATGAGAACTCGGGGCGGATGGGTTCGGTGACGTTTCCGGCTGCGATTCTGCAAGGGAAGCTCTGATGCGGATTTTGAGAATCTGAAGGCCTCTTGATTTTGCGGCGTTTAGATACCGGGGGTGAAGCCGCGACCGATCGTGAGCCGGCGGCAGAAAATATTTGTTGCAACTAATATCTGCCTTGCGGCGTCCAAAAAGCACAAGCAATTTCCGCGCGGCGCGCCGGGTCTTCCCCGTTCCCGCGGCTTTATCCGGCCCCCGGCGCTCCCAGCCGCGGCCGGTCATCCCAAGCGGCCCATGGCCCCATATTGAAAGGAATTGATTGATGAAGCGTTTGGCACTTTTCACTGGCATACTCACGCTTGCGGCTCCCCTGGCCCTGGCGCAGACCTCTACCTGGGTTCCTGACAAGGCGCATAGCGAGGTTGATTTCTCCGTTGTGCACATGAGCCTGTCCAAGGTGCGCGGTCACTTTGGCAACATCGGCGGAACGATTGTGACGAACGATGCGGATATCACCAAGTCGACCGTGAATGTAACGATTGACACGACGACCGTAGACACGGGCGTAAGCATGCGTGACGACGACCTGAAGAGCTCCAACCTCTTTGATGTGCAGAAGTATCCGACGGCAACGTTTGTGAGCACGAGCGTGGCAAAGCGTGGCAGCGACCTGACGGTGAACGGCAACCTGACGCTGCACGGCGTGACCAAGCCGGTTGTACTCGAGGTGGAAGGACCGAGCGGGCCTGTTCCGGGCATGGACCACAAGCCGCACGAAGGATTCTCGGCCAGCACCACAATCAGCCGTTCGGCGTTTGGGATTGGAACGAAGTATCCGACATCCATTCTGGGGGACGAGGTGAAACTCACCATCGACCTGGACGTTGTGAAGCAGTAAGCGAGCGATGGCGGGATGAAGGCGGCCAGCGCGGCCTTCATCCCGTGCAGACAACGGACAGCCGAACGGGGACAACAAATGGCTGGTTTGAAGCGTGAAATTGCGCAGGAACGCCCTTTCACAAGCGTGCACGAAGAGACGTTCCTGAATTTGCTGCGAACGGCTGATTGCCTACACCGCGCCTTCCAGCGCAGAAGCCGGGACTGGGGGGTGACCTCGACGCAGTACAACGTGCTGAGGATCCTGCGCGGCGCGCAACCGCAGGGGCTAACCTGTTCCGCAATCGGCGACCGGATGATCACGGCCGTGCCGGACATTACCCGGCTGCTGGCGCGCCTGAAGGCTCTCAAACTCATCCGGCAGCAGCGCGACCGGCGGGACCGGCGGGTCATGTGGACACACATCTCGGATGCCGGGCTGAAGCTGCTGCGCGACATGGACCCGGTGATCCAGCTGGCTCCCAGAGAGCTGCTCGGTCATTTGAGCGAACCGGAACTGGCGGAACTGACCCGCCTGCTGGAACTGGCGCGCAAGAACTGCGCGGACGCGCAGGCGCAGGTCAGCTGCAGCGATGCGGAACAGGCTCCCTGCCCTGTGTAAGGAACTGCGCGGGTGAGGGCTCGCCGCCGGGATGCGGGCGCGCAAGGCAGCCTAGCGGGCTGCGACCTTACGTGCCACAGCCTCTTCTTCCGAATCCCCCGGGATTATCTTGTTGTGAAGACAATAAAGAGCCAGCTCAAGGCGGTCAGAAACGCCGAGCTTGTCGTAGATCTTGCGCAGATAATTCTTGATGACCTGCTCGGTGGTTCCGAGCTGAAAGGCAATCTCCTTGTTGCGCTTGCCCTGGGTAATGCAGACGATGATGGCCATCTCCTTGGGTGAGAGGCGGGGCTGACTGCGCGGAGTGATGAGGGATGCAGCCTGCGCGCGGTAGGCTTCAATGACCCAATTGACCGACTGGTTATCAATCCAGGTTTCACCGGCGGCGATTCTGCGCACACAGCGCACCAGCAGGTCCGGGGAGATGGAACGCGTGATGATGCCCCTGACACCTCGGCGATACAGGTCTACGGTCTGGGCCTCGTCGGTTGCAAGCGCCTGCACGATGACCTTTATCTCCGGCGCAACCCGCAGCAGGTCGGGAATGGGGTTCGGCACGCCATTCAGCAGACCGCCTTCGAGCAGCACGATATCGGCGGGATAGCGCTCAACGGAGGCGCGAAGATTCTCAATCGAGTCAGCCTGGGCCACAACTCGAATGTCATCTTCCAAAGCAAAAATCTTGCGAATCCCGACGCGGTAGATGGCCTGTGAATCCGCGAGAATAATGCGGATCGCCCCGGGTGTGGCCGGGCCGTCGAGAATTTCACCATCAGGAGATTCGTCCACAATATCCATAATTGGCAACTAAATCTTCATTTCTTTCCGTCACTGCTCAACGAATTGATAGCCATCTATTGTTGCAGCAGCCTGATAGAAGCCTTGACTCAGGGAGCAGCGTACCACACGTCCGTGGCACCGAACCATAACATCTCTGGGGGTACCGAAGACGCCGCCGGGCATCTGGAGAGAAAAGTCGATGTCCTGGCCGACGCTGAGCGAGTTGTCCAGCTCAAAAAGAACCCCGTTTGCGGAGACGTTGCGCGTCTGGGCCAGAAGCCTTTTTGCGCCGGCGGAAAGAACCGCCGGAAGCCTGAGAGGAAAACGAACGGCACAGCGAACTTCCCCGCGCGAATCTTGCGGTTGGAGGCTCCGGTGCTCTAAGGGAGTTTTGGGTTTCAAGGTATCCCTTTTTCCAGCTTTGAAGATTCCCATGTGTGGGCCTATCCGCAACAGTATCTAACTTTACCCCCGGGGCCTAGGGCACGAAAGTTTGGTCCGGGTAATCGACTAGGTAACAGGCAGGCAGAAAAAGCCGGTCTCGAGGCCGGAGAGAACGGCGCGAACGGCGGCGCTTTGGGGGTAGTAGGCTGAGGCCCGGCCGTACTCCATATAAGGATGCAGATCGCGGCCCTGACAAGCCCGCCCGGAGTTGCAGTGGGCGGAGCGCGCTCGTTGTGTTGCGGCGGCCTTCGGGGAGAGCGATGGTCCGGTATACGTTTCCGCGTGCTGCCCTCATGAAGCGGCCGGGTAACGCAAGAATCGAGAATTTTCCTTCGTCCAAAACAGCGATCTGAGTGATTGCTGGGCGCGCTTGCAGGCCTAGAGGGGCGGCGAAAGGCCTCAATGCGTCGCGATCTGAGAGCATTATGGCAAGCTGAAAATGCGAAGTGGCACACAAAGAAGCATCGCCTAAGACATAGATTCTGCGATAGATTGCGGGTTTGCGGCGCGCAATGGGCGAAAATGGCATTCGAAAAAGAAATTTATAAAATAGTTACTTTTTGGGTAGCCAACGTACAACTTTTGGGTTAGTCTTTCCATGCGTAATTCATTTATGCCGAGGAGAGTACGTAAATGTTTTCGACATCACTTAAGGTTTTCACTGTTGCATTGGGCTCCGCATTAGCGGTAACGGCCAGTTTCGCAGCAAGTTCGATGCCTGTCAGCCCGTATCCGACCGCTGTCGCCAGTGCAATGCCTGTCAGTCCCTACCCGACCGCCGTCGCCAGTGCAATGCCCGTCAGCCCCTACCCGACCGCCGTCGCCAGTGCAATGCCCGTCAGCCCCTACCCGACCGCCGTCGCCAGTGCAATGCCCGTCAG
>JAGWRX010000150.1 GCA_028876395.1 Acidobacteriota bacterium | reverse complement strand
CACCAGGTCGCCCTTTTTCAGCTTGCCCTCTTCAATCGCCGTCTGCATGGCCAGCGGAATCGTCCCCGCCGATGTATTGCCATACTTCTCGATGTTGATGATGACCTTGTCTTCGCTCATGCCCAGGCGTTCTGCCGTGGCCGTGATGATCCGCTTGTTCGCCTGGTGCGGAATAAAGCAGCCCAGATCCGCTCCGGCAACGCCGTTGCGCTCCAGCAGCTGCGCTGTGGACTCCGCCATCTTGCGCACCGCAAATTTATACACCGCCGGACCGTCCTGGTAGATGTAGTGCATCTTCTTGTCCACGGTCTCGTGGCTCGGCGGATTCAGGCTGCCGCCGCCCTTCAGGTTCAGTGCCACGCCGCCCGAACCGTCAATCTCGTGGATGTAGTCGATAAAGCCGATCTCGCCCTCTACGGCAGGCTCAATCAGCACCGCACCGCCGCCGTCGCCAAACAGCACGCACGTGGTGCGGTCCGTGTAGTCGGTCATGCGCGTATTGGCGTCCGCGCCGCACACCAGCACCTTCGAGTGCGCACCGCTCTCCACCAGCTTCACGCCCGCCTGCAGCGCAAACACAAATCCCGAGCAGCCCGCCGAAACATCGAAGCCCCACGCGCCCTTCGCGCCCAGCTTGTCCTGCACCAGGCACGCCGTCGAGGGGAACATCATGTCCGGCGTCACGGTGCCCACGATGATCACTTCAACCTCGCTCGCCGCAATGCCGCGCGCCGCAAGGCACTTCTTCGCCGCCTCCGTGCACATATCGCTCGTGCCCAGACCTTTGGCCAGCACGTGCCGCTCGCGGATACCCGTACGCTCCATAATCCACTGGTCGTTGGTATCCACCATCTTTTCAAGGTCTTGATTGGTCAGAACCTGGGGAGGAACGTAGGTTCCAAGCGCCGTGATTTTGGCGCGCCTGCCCACCACGGGGCGAACGGTGAGGCTCAAAGCATTTCTCCTTGCGGCGCGAACGACGGCGGGGGAACCCGGTCTGCCGCTCAACTTCAATACGACCGCACCGCACATCCCCAACGATTGTCATCCTGAGCGGAGCGAAGCGAAGTCGAAGGACCTGCTTTTGCCTCTTTCCGCTCCAATATCAATCGGTTCGGATCAAGCGATGCAACCACAAAACGCCAAAAAAGTACCGGGTTACCTACTGCGCCCGTACTAGCCCGTTACCGTTGCTTCCTTCCGGACCTGGCGGGGTTGGCGGGATTACGTCGCGTAGGACCCGGCAATTACAGATTCTAGCACCTCGGGGCGGGGCCGTGAGCGCAAGGGCTAAGCCACAAGCAGTCAACCGTTTCGTCCCGGAAAAATGCCCCGCTCCGTCGCCTCCCAGGCCTTCGCATCCCGCTGCCCAAAAGCCGGCTTGACACCCGCCGCCGGCCCTTCAAACCCATTGCCTTCTCCTTTATCATGGGATCAGGTTCTGTTATGCCGTTTCCCATCAAAGTCTGCGTCATCTGCTCAGAGGAATTTGAACTCAGGCCCGGCAAGCCCGGCTTTGCCAATCGCTGCCCCGCCTGCAGTGAACCCGAAGCCACCGAAGACACCTCAAAGCAGCACCTCAGCGCCGAAGAGCGCAAGGCCGAGAGCGAAGCCAACGCCGAGCGCCGCAAAGCCATCCGCAACCTGCTCTATCGCAAAGACAGTTAGACCAACGCACAACAAGCCAATGTCTCTTCAAGTGCACTGCGTTGAAGGCCATGGCTGTCTGTGAAGGGTACGGGCTTCAGCCCGTACATCATAAACATCACAAAATAGAGGGGGCTTCAGCCCCTGAGGGAACCCGGCAACTTCCACTTCCCGGTACAATAAGGAAGTGAGCAAACTTTCCCCACCCACGGCGCCGACCGTGGGCTTTATTTCCTTGGGCTGCCCCAAGAACCTCGTCGATTCCGAGGTCATGATGGGCCTGCTGGACCGCGCCGGTGCGCGCCTCACCGCCCGTCCCGAAGACGCCGAAATCCTCGTCGTCAACACCTGCAGCTTCATCGACACCGCCAAGCAGGAGTCTGTCGACACCATCCTCGAAATGGCCCGCCACAAAACCGAGGGCCGCGCCACAAAACTCATCGTAGCGGGATGTCTGGTTGAGCGATACAGGGATGAAATCAGGAAAAATATTCCCGAAGTCGACGCCGTCATCGGCACCGGCGAACTCGAATCCATCCTTGAAGCCGCTGGCATCGCCCAGCCCGCCGCCGCGCCCTCGCCCTTCAACATCCTCAGCGGCAACGCGACAACGCGCCCAGGGCAAGAGTCCCTTTCAGGCACCCACACATCTCAATCCAGAGCCTCCAGGCCCGAAGGGCAGCTCCGCGAGCAGCAGGGCCGCTTCAGCCGCGACGACTGGCAGGGTGCCGCGCATCTCTTGCCCACCTATCTCTACGATGAGACCACCCCGCGCCTCCTCGCCACCCCGCGCACATCGGCCTACATCAAAATCGCCGAGGGCTGCGACCACCCCTGCAGCTTCTGCGTCATCCCCAACCTGCGCGGCAAATTCCGCTCCCGCCGCTTCGAGTCCGTCGTCGCCGAAGCACAACAACTCGTCTCCCGCGGCGTGCAGGAAATCACCCTCATCGGCCAGGACACCACCTGCTACGGCGAAGACCTCGGACTCAAAGACGGCCTCGCGCAGCTTCTTGACACGCTCGCCCGCATCGAGGGCCTCCGCTGGCTGCGCTTTCTCTACGCCTACCCCAACCGCATCACCGGCCGCCTGCTTGAGACCATCGCCCGGCACGACAACATCTGCAAATATCTCGACGTCCCGCTCCAGCACGCCTCGCCTGCCGTCCTCAAAACCATGAAGCGCGGAGCCGGCGCAGACATCTTCCTCAAGACCCTCGAAAAGGTCCGTGCCGCCGTGCCCGGCATCGCTCTCCGCACCTCCTTCATCGTCGGCTTTCCCGGCGAGTCGCTCCGCGATTTTGAGCTTTTGGAAGAGTTCATCAACGAAGCGAAGTTCGACTGGCTCGGCGTCTTCACCTACTCCGACGAAGAAGGCTCCGGCGCATTCTCGCTCGACGGCAAGCTGCCCAAACGCACCATCGAGGCCCGCAAGCGCCGCCTCATGAAGCTCCAGCAAGGCATCAGCAAGCGCGCCAGGCAGCAGTGGGTGGGCCGCGAGCTGGTCCTGCTCGCCGAAGGCGAAAGCGATGAAACCCCCATGCTCTGGGAGGGTCGCACCCAGTTCCACGCCCCCGAAATCGACGGCAAGGTCTACATCAACGACTTCGGCGACCTCGAGACGCTGGAGCAGGGCCGCTTCTATCGCGCAGAGATTACCGAAGCGCACGAATACGACTTGGTCGCCCGCATCGTCGCCGGGCCGCTCTAGCCGCCGGACGGGATGCGGCCGCCCGCCGCGATTGCGCCTTCGGCCCGCATCCCCGGCTGTTGCCCATGGCGGTAAACCGCGGATTGCGGCTCAACGGCGCTATAATGCGAACGATTTGGCACAGATGCCGGATGCTCCTCCTGAAGGGTTTAATTGGATGAACGCCGAAAGCCCCGGTTGAAGCAAGATCCAGTTCGTGGTGGCTTCAGACCATGATTCATGCACAAGTCCGTACAGCCGAACTCGGATAGTCTCGCAGTGCAGATAAGATTCGTCCCTATCCTCGACCCCTGGAATAGGCATGCCCTCGATCATCGCGTCCAGCACTGGAAGCATCTTCTGATTGAGAGAATACGAAAAAGCAGGTCGCGTCACCCCTTCATGAACCTGGCATGGAAGCTGAGAGCCAGGCTATCGCCTCAGTCGGCCCGCAAACTGGGTCGCGTCTCCATCAGCATCCCCCGTCTGCTTGAAATCTTTCAAATCTTGAAGCTGCCTGCGCTCCATGGCATCGCCGCTACTTACAGGGAACTGCCGTTCAAGTACCTGGCCGATGATTATCTCGCCCGCGATCTCTCGGTCGACCAGCGCGCGGCCTGCTTTCTGCACCACTACAAGTACCTGGCCGCAAAGTTTCCCGCCGACCTTCTGCGCCGAACTTTGTATGGTGACGTTGCAATGCTTGATATCAATGAAAGCGGCAACGCTTACGCCGTCACCATGGGTCTGCCGAAACCCTCCGATTGCGAATTCGAGGGCGAGTTGTCTCTCTATCTTCGG
This sequence comes from Acidobacteriota bacterium, assembly GCA_028876395.1. Classification (GTDB taxonomy): domain Bacteria; phylum Acidobacteriota; class Terriglobia; order Terriglobales; family Acidobacteriaceae; genus Telmatobacter. The sequence continues at coordinate 29,734 of JAGWRX010000150.1, read as the reverse complement.
GTCAATGGTGCCCCCGTATTCAATTTGTCATGCACCGTCGTCCCGGGATGGATCGTTGAGTCATCGGCCCCTGACGTTCTCTTCATTACGCGCCTTCAGGGCATCGAGGGATGCCTCCAGCCCATCTCTCTCGCAACCAGGACATTGTGCGAAGTGGCTCCGCCGGCTCTGCTTTTTGCCGCCCTCGAGGGCATCGCCAGGGCCTGCGGCATCCACGAAATGGCAGGCATTTGCGCCACGAGGCACGTCTCGTACAACAAGGATTGCGCAAATTCCCTCAACGAGGCCTACGACGACTTTTTCACCGCGATCGGAGCGGCCAGGTCTTCAACCGGCTTCTTTTGCAGTCCTCTACCCGCGCCGCAGAAACCGCTGGCAACCATCAAGCAGGGCCACAAAATAAGAACGAGGAAGAAGCGGGCATTCAAACAGCAGCTCGCCGATGACGTCTGCCGCCTGCTCCGCGAGTCTCGCTGAGCCATGCGGCATGGCGCACCGCATCCCGGCCGGAACGGCTCCGCTCCCCAGCGGTAATCCCCGGGGCAGTCGCTGATTGTTCTCCCCCGAGCCTTGTACCATAGTTGTTAAGCCCTGCCTCCGGGCAGGAACAGTCCCATGGCTGCAAAGAAAAAATCCGTAAAGGTGCTCCGCTGCCCCACCTGTGGCATGCTGGTCCGTCCCAAAGACGAGGACTTCCCTTTCTGCAGTGACCGCTGCCGCAAGATCGACCTCGGCAAGTGGGCGATGGGCGTCTACAAAATCAGTTCGCCGGTGCTCGACCCCGAGGTGCTTGAGGACCTCGGCGGCCTCGCCGGCGGACACAATAAAGGCTCCCGCGATGAATGAGCAACCCGCCACAATTCCTGTCCAAAATCAGCGCCCCACGCAACGGTGGGCATGGACCGTGGCCACCTTCTTTGGCGCGGGCCTCGGCAAGCCCGGCCCCGGCACCTGGGGATCAGTCGCTGCCGTCCTGCTGTGGGCTGCATACGCGTGGCTGCTGCATCCATCTGCGCTCGCGCTCGCCGCAGCCCTGCTTGCCAGCATCGCGCTCAGCCTCATCCTCGGCATCCCCGCCGCCACCATCGTCGCCCGCGAAAGCGGCCGCAAAGACCCCGGCTTCGTGGTTATCGATGAGGTCGCCGGCCAGTGGATTACCCTGCTCGGCAGCCACGCCAACTGGCGCCACGCTCTCCTTGCGCTCATCCTCTTCCGCCTCTTCGATATCACCAAACCCTTTCCCGTGCGCCAGGCTGAAGGCTTGCCCGAGGGTTGGGGTATTGTGCTGGATGACGTCCTCGCAGGTCTGTATGCTTTGGGTGTAGCATCTCTGTTGCACATTTGGATTTAGGTTGAAACCCGATATGGCTCGAACACGTCCCCAGCCCGCGCCTGAAGATGTCTTCCCCGATCCGCGTATTGACGACCTCGTGCCCGCTGCCGCCCTGCCCCTCGGCGAAGTCGAGGTTGTCGGCGATCACCTGGGCCCTCATGCTGCGGGGCTGCCGGGAGTCGTAGTCGGCAGCCACACCGCGCAGGTCGTGATGTGCCGCCCCGGCCGGCTGGCCTTTCGCGTGCCCGAGCAAGCTGTCACCGGGCTCGTTGAGGTTCGTTCCCCTGACGGCGTCAGCAACGCCGTGCCCCTGCGCGTCGCCCGCGAGCTCTCCAGCGGACTGCACCCAGTCACCAATCCCGCCGTCAGCCGGTCCGGCATGGTCTACGCCACCATCTCCGGCCCAAGAGGCAAGCAGACCCCCGTCTCCGTCGTCCGCGTCAGTCCCGACGGACGCGGCACGCCGTTCGTCACTGGAATCCTCAACGCCACAGGCCTCGCCTTCAGTCCCGAAGGCGACCTCTTCGTCACCTCCCGCGCCGAGGGCAACGTCTACCGCGTCGATGGAGCCGGAGAGTCAACCCTCTACTCCGAGGGCATGGGCGTGGCCACAGGCGCCGTCTTCGACCCCGACGGCAACCTCTTCGTTGGCGACCGGAGCGGAACCATCTTCAAAATTGACCCCCAGCGCCGCATCTTCGTCTACGCCACGCTCGAACCAAGCGTCTCCGCCTATCACCTCGCCGTCGATGGCGAAGGCACGCTCTTCGTCACCGGCCCCACCCTCTGCTCCAATGACGCCATCTGGGCCATTGACACCCACGGCAATGCGCGCCCCTGGTATCGCGGCCTCGGCCGTCCCCAGGGCCTCGCGCTCGCCAGGGACGGCGACGTTTACGTGGCCGCCTGCCTGCATGGCCGCCGCGGCCTCGTGCGCGTCACGCCGCAGGGCGAGGCCTCCCTCGTCCTCAGCGGAAACAACCTCGCCGGCGTTGCCTTTTCTCCGCTCGGCACCACCATTCTCGCCACCGGCGATGCAGTTTATGATGTGGACTTGGGCGTCGAAGGACTCACCCTCTTCTAGCGGCCCGCAAACCCGCGGCGCACGCAGAAAGACACGCCCACGCATCCACGCATGCCCACTCAGGAGCCCCAACTGCGCCTATGAAATCCGAAATCATCGCTGTCGGCTCCGAGATGCTCACCCCCTTCCGTCAGGACACAAACTCCCTCTACCTGACCGAAAAGCTCAATGAAATCGGCGTCTATGTCGCCTTCAAGACCATCGTCGGCGACCGCCGCAAGGACCTCGTCTCCGCCATCCGCAATGCGCTCGCGCGCACTGACATCGTCATTCTCATCGGCGGCCTCGGCCCCACCGAGGACGACCTCACCCGCGAAGCCGTTGCTGAAACGCTCTCGCTCTCCCTGCGCCGTGACGCCGCCCAGGTCGCCGCCCTGCATGTCCGCGCCGCCACCTGGCGCATGCCCATGGCGGAAAACAACCTCAAGCAGGCCGACGTCATCGAGTCGGCCACCGTACTGCCCAATCCCAACGGCAGCGCGCCCGGCCAGTGGCTCGACATCAATTTCGAGGGCTATCGCAAGCTGGTCATGCTCGTTCCCGGCCCGCCCAACGAGTGCCGCCCCCTCTTCGACGACGAGTGCATGCCCCGCCTCCGCGCCGCCGTGCCCCAGCGCTTCATTGCCAAACGCACGCTCAAGGCCGCCATGATCCCCGAGTCGCAGGCCGACAAGCTCCTCGCGCCCATCTACACCACATACACCGACGTCGAAACCACCATCCTCGCCCACGCCGGCGACATCCAGCTCACACTTCTCTGTGCCAAGGCAGACCAGCAAGCCGCCGAGCAGCGCGTCGACGAGCTCGCCGGACGCCTGGAAGAGGCGCTCGACGACTGGCTCTACTCCTCCGACGGCGAGTCGCTCGAGCAGATCGTTCTCTACTACCTCGGCCTCCGCCAGGCCACCCTCGCCGTCGCTGAAAGCTGCACCGGAGGCATGGTCGCCCAGCGCATCACCGGCGTCCCCGGCAGCTCGCGCTCTTTCCTCGGCGGCGCCGTCGTCTACTCTGATCCGCTCAAGACCACCTTCACCAACGTCCCACCGGACCTCATCGCGCGCCACGGAGCCGTCTCCGCCGAAGTCGCCGCCGCCATGGCCGAAGGCATCCGCAAGCGCACCGGCGCCACCCTCGGCATCGGCGTCACCGGCATCGCCGGACCCACCGGCGGCACAGACGCGAAGCCCGTCGGCCGCGTGTACTTCGGTATCTCCGACGCCCAGAAAACCGATACCTTCGAGCGCACCTTCCGAGGCAACCGCGACCGCGTCCGCCAGTGGGCCACCCAGCAGGCCCTCGACCTCATCCGCCGCAAGCTCATGTAAGCACGTACCCCGGGTACCAGGGTTGCCCCATCCTTGTCGCTCGCGTCAGCGAACGACAGGGTGGGAAACCACGGCTCCCACCCAGCACCAAAAAATCCAGCAGCCGTTTTGCAGATAATTTCGCCTCCATCCCGCACAATGGAAATGGGTGAGTAGAAATCCGTCGGATATGTCCCCGGTCCGTACCCCCTGAAGGCCCCCCCCTACCCCCCCTTTTTTATTTGCAGTTTTCCACAGAAAGCATGCACATAATTTCCCGCTGCGGTGAAACGCCCGCGGCGCACGGGTCAGTCATTTGACGTAAGCGCCAACCTCTGCAACACTTTAGCCCATGGGTTACCGTGGTAAGGTCGAGTACGCCGAGCAGCGGAAGATTCGCGAGCGCAACACGCGTCTCTACCGCCTGGCGCACTGGCCTATCTGGATCTGGGTCTTCTTTCTCGCGCCGGGCCCTCTGACCTTCAGCCTGTTTGCGCATGGATTCGGCTGGACCAACTCCATCTGGCTCGCCGCCGTTCTCATCGGCACCGGCATCGCCGGCCTGCGCGCACAGTTGCCGGGCGTCGAGCCGCGCCCCTACATCCTGCGCTTCGATGAGGACAAGCCGAATCCGCTCTACCGCAAGGTCTGCTACACCTTCGCGTGGAACGCCGTGCTCAACTTTGCCCTGCTCAACCTCACCGGCCTCGTCATCGCGTCCTTCACCGGCGTCTGGGCCATGAAGCAGATCTACCAGTACGGCTACCTGCCTCTGTTCGTCGTGATCCTCACGCTGGGCGCGGCGGGCAGACTGCCCCGCGTCGGCCCGTCCACCAGGGACGAAGGCACGGAGCGACGCTACTTCTATGGCTCCGTCTGGGCCGTCACCACCGGCCAAACCCTGCTGCTCGTCCTCTGGAAAGCCCTGCCGCACGAACTCGCCCAGTCGCGCACGGGGAACCTGATCAAGCTGATGGCCTTTGCGGCAGTGCTGCTCATCATGGGCACGGCCGCCGTGCGCGGAGCCCTGCCGCGAACCCGCCCCATCGTTCCCGGCGAAGTGATGGTTGACTGATTCAGCCGGCGAAGCGCACGTCCACCTATTGGATGGTCGCTTCGGCAAACATCCAGCACGAGTATAAAAACACAGCGCCTCTCGCCCCTTGCGCAAGGTGCGCTCCATCAGCGCCCCGTCGCCTGCAACCGGCTTCCCTACTTCTTCGCGGAGACGGCCTTGTACCCCGAAGCTCCCGCTTTTTTCATCGCGGCAATGCCTTCGTCCACGCCCAGCAGCGGAGTGGTCTTCACGCTGCGGCAGGCGCCTCCCGCGCCGATGGCGATGGCAAAGGCCGCGGCGCCTGCATGGTCCGGCATCTCAATCACCACCATAATGTCGTAGTCTCCAAACGAAAGCCAGAGACCGGTTAACTTCCCTCCGATCTTCTCCACAGTCTTGCGGATATGCTCCGTGCGATCCTGCGGGTTCTTCATCATCGCTGCCAGCGCTTCCACGCTGTATGACGCCTGCACGAGATAACTCGACATGGATTGCCGCCTTTCACAGGAATCTGCAATGTTTTCGGTCCGGGGGAGACGAGAAGTCTACATCCAAATTCGTTGAGGAGCACAAGAATATTTCGCACCGGAAAGCTGCGTGCCAGGAACCACTTAGCCGCGCTATTCTTGCTGCCCGCCTCACCTGCTACACTCTCACTCGTCATGGTCCTCGCAAGTCTTCTTGTTATAGCGCTCTCGTATCTGCTTGGGTCCATTCCCTCCGGCTACCTGCTGATGCGCGTCTTCCGCAAACAGGACATCCGCACCATCGGCAGCGGCAACATCGGAGCAACCAACGTTCTCCGCTCCGGAGCAAAGGGCCTCGGCGCCGCCACCTTCCTGCTCGACATGCTCAAAGGCTGCGCCGCTGTCTGGCTGGGAGCGCTGCTCGGCGCTCTGCTGGTGCCGTCCGCGCCGGTGCGCAACTTTGAAGCGCTCGCCGCCCTCTGCGCCGTCCTCGGACACATGCTGCCCGTCTGGCTCGGTTTTCACGGCGGCAAGGGCGTCGCCACCGGCTTTGGAGTCTTTCTGGTCGCCGCGCCCTCTGCCGCGCTCGCGGCCATCACTGTCTTCGCCATCGTTCTGGCGCTCAGCCGCTATGTGTCGCTCGCTTCCATTCTTGGCTCGGCCAGCTTCCCCGTCTTCGCCTGGTTCCTGGTCAAGGGCGACCGGCCCGCCTTTTTCATCGCTGTGCAGGTCATCGTGGCGCTCCTCGTCATCCTCAAGCACCACCAGAACATGCGCCGCCTGCTCTCCGGCACTGAAAGCCGCTTCGGCCAAAGGAAAACAGCATGAGCCGTATTGTCATTCTTGGTTGCGGGGCCTGGGGAACCGCCATCGCCCTTTCGCTCCACCGCCGCGGCGGCCATCAGCTCACGCTCTGGGCACACACTCCTGCGATGGCCCGCGAAATCCTCGACGCCGGCGAAAACACGCAGTTCCTCCCCGGCTTCCCGCTGCCGCCGGATATCGCTCTCACCGGCGACGACGCAGCCGTCAGAGACGCCGAAATCATCGTCTCCGTCGTGCCCTCCGAGTTCCTGCGCTCCACCTTCGCGCGCCTGGCCCCGCACCTGCATGAAGGGCAGATCATCGTCAGTCTCACCAAGGGCATTGAAGACCGCACCTTTCTGCGCATGACCGAAGTCATTGCTGAAAGCCTTGCAGCCAAAGACCTGTCGCTGCCCATCGGCGCCTTCAGCGGCCCCAGTTTTGCCCTGGAAGTGGCGCAAGGCCAGCCCACAGCCGTCACCGTGGCCTTCAATGACCCGGCCATCGCCGCCCGCGTTCAAAAGGAATTCTCGTCCGAGGCGCTTCGCCTCTATACGTCCACGGACGTAATCGGCGTGGAACTGGGCGGTGCGCTCAAGAATGTAATCGCCATCGCCGCCGGAGTGGCCGCCGGGGTTGGCTTGGGCTACAACTCCGCCGCCGGACTCATCACCCGGGGCATTGCCGAAATCACCCGCCTGGCCGTCGCCTGCGGCGGCCGCCGCGAAACGCTCGCCGGCCTCTCCGGCGTAGGCGACCTGGTGCTCACCTGTACAGGCTCACTCAGCCGCAACCGCACCGTTGGCCAGGAGCTGGGCCACGGCCGCAAATTGCCTGAAATTCTGGAAAGTCTGGGTGGCAAGGTGGCAGAGGGCGTGCGTACCACGCGCGCCGCGCTCGGGTTGGCCCGCAAGCACGGCATCGAGATGCCCATCACTGAGCAGATGGAACTGATCCTGGATGAAGGCAAAGACCCCCGCGAAGCCATCAAGGATTTGATGCTCCGCCCCGGCAGGGACGAGCACTAGCAACGTGCGGTTACAGCTTCAGGCTGTCCAGGCCGGACGATGCCCGCGGTTGGCCGAACTGAAGCCCATATCCATCGAGATGCCCCTCACGCAGTGGAGCAGATGATTGGCGATGGAGGGCAGTTTGTGCGCTGTCACGCGGAAGGATGGTCCGGAGACGCTGACCGCGGCCACGGGCTGGCGCTGTGCGTCCAGCAGCGGCACTGCGATGCAGCGCAGGCCTTCTTCCAGTTCTTCATCGTCCACGGCATAGCCCCGGCGGCGCGTCTTTTCGATTTCCACGCGCAGTGCCTCCGGCGTGGCGATCGTGCGATGCGTAAAGCGCTCGAAGCGGGTGCGGCGGAGGATTTCCGTCAGGCGGTCTTCAGGCAGAAACGCCAGCATCGCCTTGCCCACCGACGTGCAGTGAACCGGGTTACTGGAGCCGATGCGGGTAATCATGCGTACCGAGCGGGCCGGCTCAATCTTGTCGATGTAGATCACGTGCGCGCCCTCCAGAATACAGAGGTGCGCCGTCTCCTCCGTCTCAGCGACAAGGCGGCGGAGATGAGGCTGCGCGCGTTCGCGCAGGTCGTACTGCTCGATGGCGCGATTGCCGAAATCGAAGAGCCGGAGGCCCAGGCGGAACTTGCCGCTGGTGGTGCGCTCCACCATGCGGTGCCGCTCCAGCACCATCAGAAAGCGGTGCGCGGTGCTCTTGTGCAGTTGCAGCGACGACGCGACCTGCGCCAAACCCAGGGGCGTATCACTCTCGCCGAGCAGATCCAGCACAGCAAACGCCCGGTCCAGAGCCTGAACTTTGTAGATGCCTTGCGGAGATCCGTCTCGCATAGTGGTCCTTTATGCCGCTAATTGATTGCAGAGACAGTTTCTCAGGATATGAAACCGGCGTCAAGGGATGAGACGAAGGATTCTTCGAGTGAGATGGAATTGCAGATTGCGCAACGGGAGCGCTTCCGGAAACTTGAAACTGCGCGAAGCTGAAAGCTGCGGGTGCCGCTGTGTCCCTTAGACCGGGACCACGTCGCCCTCGCCGGGAGCGAGGAAGAGATTGGCCTCAAGGCCGTGCTGGCGCGTGTAGAGGTCGTAGTAGCGGCCTCCCAGGGCGAACAATTCGGCATGGTTGCCGCGCTCGACGATGCGTCCGCCTTCCACAACCAGAATCTGGTCGGCGCGGCGAATGGTGGAGAGGCGGTGGGCGATGACAAACGTTGTGCGTCCCTGCATCAGCTGGTTCAGCCCGGCTTGAATCATGGCCTCAGACTCGGAATCCAGCGAACTGGTGGCCTCGTCGAGGATAAGGATGCGCGGCTCAGCCAGCAGCGCGCGCGCAATGGAAAGCCGCTGGCGCTGGCCGCCGGAGAGTTTGACGCCGCGCTCGCCCACGATCGTGTCATAGGCGTCGGGAAAGCGCTCGGCAAATTCGTCCACGCGGGCCGTGCGGCAGGCGAAGAGGAACTGCTCCTCCGTGGCGCCAGGGCGCGAGAATAAGATGTTTTCGCGGATCGACCCATCGAAGAGGAATGAGTCCTGCAGCACCACGCCCAGTTGCGAGCGAAACGTGTTCAGATCCACTTTGGCCAGGTCCACGCCGTCCACCAGCACGCGGCCCGTTGACGGAGTGTGGAATGCGCACAACAGGCTGATGATGGTGGACTTGCCTGAGCCGGAAGACCCGACGAGCGCCGTGACCGTGCCCGGCTCGGCCAGGAAGCTGACGCCGTGCAGGACTGGCTTGTCGGGCTCATAGGCAAATTCAACATCCTCAAAGCGCACCGTGCCCTGGATGGGCGGCATCTGGGTGGTGCGGCCCGGCTCCCGATTTTCTTCCAGCTCGGCCATGATTTCGCTGGTGCGGTCCAGGCCGGCAAAGGCTTCAGTTAATTGCGTGCCGATGTTCACGATCTGGAAGACCGGCGCAATCATGAAGGCGAGAAACATGTTGTAGCTGAAGTAGTCGCCGACGGTCCATGTGTGATTGAGCACGCTGTGTCCGCCCATCCACATCACCAGCGCGGAGACGAGCCCGAGCACGGTGGTTGAGGCCGAGCCAAGCAGGCTGGTCATGGTCAGCGACTTCATCACATTGGCCAGCAGCCGGTCCACGCCGCCTGAGAAGACCGCGTGCTCGCGCTCCTCGGCATGGTAGCCCTTGATGACGCGCACGCCGCCCAGCGACTCCGTGAGGCGGCCGGTGACCTCGGCGTTGATCTTGGACCGTTCACGAAAGATGGGGCGAATGACCTTGAAGCCGTATTGCAGCACGAAGACAAACGCGCCCACCACGGCAAACACGGTCAGCGTCACGGTCACGCTGCGATGCAGCAGATAGATGAATGCCAGCACGGCGGTGAGCATTCCGCCCAGGAACTCCACCAGCCCGGTGCCGACAAGATTGCGCACGCCCTCAACATCAGACATGATGCGCGCCACCAGCGTGCCGGTGCGATTCTCATCGTAGTAGGCCACGGACAGCAGGCCAACATGCTTCTGCACCTGGCGGCGCATCTCTGCGATGAGCCGCTGGCCGGCCTTGGAAAGCAGTTGCGTGAGCGAGAAGGAAGTGAGGGCCTGCACCACCATGGCCGTGAACACCAGCGCGATGATCCTGGGCAGCAACTCAGGCCGCGGGTGCAGCGGAGAAAGCACCGTGTCCAGCAGGGGTTTGGCCGTATAGGGCAACACAAGGCCCGCGATGCGGTTGACGATCATCAGGCCCAGCCCGGCGACCAGCAGCCATTTGCGGGGAGCGACCAGCGCCCAGATCTGCGGCCACTGCTTCTTCAGGCTGGTCTTGCGCTTGGGCAGATCGGCCTGGCGAGCGCGCGCGCCGCTGCGGGCAGAGCGCTCCGCGTGCATGCCCATGCCCAATCCGCCGCCGCGCAGCCCGCCCATGCGTTAAACCTTGCCGGTGCGTCGCGCATCGATGAACGAGCGCACGCAGAGCAGAACGTAGAACAGCAGCAGGCCGGCCATGGTGAGTTTGGAGCCCATCGCAATCATGTCCGGGTCAACACCCTGGCTGCGCGCGGCCCCGTAGCCTCGCAGTGCTTCGATGAGGGCGCCGAGAAAGCCCACTGCGCCAATGGTGACGTTGACGTGCATGAACAGCTTGCGCCGCGCCTCGCTGGGGCTCATGGCCAGCATGCCAAAGATGCCCAGCGCCACTCCGAACCACGTCGGAATCAGCGCGGTGGGGTGCTGGCTGCCCGTGCCGAAATAGCCGGCCAGTCCCAGCACGATAAGAAGAACCGCAAACAACAGTGTGATTTTCGCCATATGCGACCTCTCTTTGATGCACGGTCAGAATAACAGTTGCATCAAAATGCTCCCGGCACTGAGTGATTGCGGGCTGAAGCGAGAGCGCAGCTAGCGCTGGATGCGCGCTGAAGCGCCCTGGGCAAAGGCTCGCACCTCATCCACGGTGGCCATGGTCGTGTCGCCCGGGAAGGTGGTCAGCAGCGCCCCGTGCGCCCAGCCCAGCTTGAGGGCCTGCTCCGGCTCCTCGCCGGTGAGCAGGCCATAGAAAAAGCCCGCGGCAAATCCGTCGCCGCCTCCAACGCGATCCAGCACCTCCAGCTCGGCCGTAGGCGCCGTGTAGGTCTTGCCGTTGATCCATGCAACCGCGCTCCAGCTATGGCGGTTGGTGGAGTGGACTTCGCGCAGCGTGGTGGCCACCACTTTCACGTGCGGGAGTTTTTTGGTGACATTCTCCATCATGCCGAAGAAGACGCTGGGGTCCAGCTTGGATTTGGCCGCAACCTCGGGGCCGGGAATGCCGAGCCCCTTCTGCAGGTCCTCTTCATTGCCCACCAGCACATCCACGTTTTCAACAATCCTGCCGATTGTTTCGACGGCGCGCTGGTTGCCTCCGTGAATCTTCCACAGCTTTTCGCGGAAATTCAGATCGAACGAAGTCACAGCGCCGGCTGCTTTGGCGGCCTTCATCATCTCCGCCGCCAACTCTGCCGTGGTCGGCGAGAGCGCCGCAAAGATGCCGCCGCTATGCACCCATCGAACGCCGCCCGCGAAGATTGCCTTCCAGTCGAAGTCGCCCGGCTTCAGAAGCGCCGCGGCCTCATTGGCCCGGTTGTAGAAGACCACAGGCGCGCGCAGGCCGTGGCCCCGGTCGCTGTACACGCTGGCCATGTTGGGGCCGGTCACGCCGTCATGCTTGAAGCGCTTGTAAAAAGCCCGCACGCCCATGGCGCGCACGCGCTCGGCAATGAGGTCGCCGATGGGATAGTCGGACATGGCGCTGACGATGGCCGTCTTCAGCCCGAAACAATCGGCCAGGTTGGCCGCTACATTGAACTCGCCGCCGCTGACGTGGATCTGGCACGTATTCGCCTTGCGAAAAGGAATGATGCCGGGGTCGAGCCGGTGGACCAGCGCGCCCAGTGAAAGAAAGTCCAGCTCGGCATCTTCACGGATATTCAACCCAGAACTCATTGTCTATTCACTCCAGTCTCTCTCGAAAAAGTTGTGCTCACTCTGCGGTCAGGCGCCGGCGACGGCCTGCTTCACATCTGCCAACACCTGGTCCGGCGTCCATTCATTGCCATGATAAAAGCGGACCACCTTGCCGTCGCTCCCGACGAGCGTGGTGGAAAGAGTGTGCATGATTGAGTCATCCGCGCCGACTGTGATGCCCACGTCAAAGTACTTCGCCATCTTGGCCAGCACGGGCTTTTCCGGGACAGCAAAATCCCAGTGGGCAAAGGCCCTCTTGTCACTGCTGCCGAGATAGCCCGCGCCGTATGCCCGCAACCGCTCGGGGGTGTCGTGGTCAGGATCGAAGCTTACGCAAAGCAGATGCGTCTTTGCATAAAGAGCAGGGCTCGCGGCCAACTGCTTGTCGATCACCGCAAAGTTGTGCGTCACCAGCGGACAGAAGTTGGGCAGGGGGCAGCGCGTGTAGATGAACGTAATGAGCAGCGCCTTGCCGCGAAACTGGCCCAGATGGATGATGCGCCCGTCCTGATTGTGCAGCTTGAAATCGGGCACCGCGTCCCCCGGAGCGGGAACGTGGTAGACGACCGTCGGCTTGTAGTCCAGCTTGCCCTGGGCAACCACGACAATGTGGTCGAGCAGTACATCGGCATCCGCGTCCTGCGACACGAGCACGTCGGCGGTAATCACGTCGCCGGGGTGCAGTTCGCCCAGGATGCTGGGATCCTTCAGCTTGTAGGGCATGGTCATGGCATCCATGAAGCCGGGGATGGCCTCGTGGTCCAGCGTCACCTCGCCCGTGGCGGCGTTGGTCGAGATCACCTTGCCGCGTAGTTTGTACACCTTGTACGACGGGCTGACAGGAGCCTGGGTTGTGGCCTGCTGGCCAGGGCGGCAACCAGCCAGCGCAACAACAGCGAGCAGTGAGGAAGCAAGCAATCGGCGTATCACTCCTCAGTGTACAACCGGCGGCGAGGGCGGTATGTACCCGCGCATAGCGCCCGCCCGGCGAGACAGCGTATAACGCAGAAATGGGAGTTCGAGGGGAAGCGGAAATCGACGGCTGGCTGCGCGATGGGGGCCTGGTGGTGGCGGCCAGCGACCGGGCCGCGCGCGCCCTCCAAACCGCATTCCATCGCCGCCGCCGCGCCGAGGGACTGGCGGCATGGCCCGCGCCTGACATTCAGGACTGGCGAAGTTTTGCCCGCGCCGCCTGGGAAGAGCGAGCCCTAGACGGCCGCATGATGATGAATCCGGCGCAGGAAAAGGCGCTTTGGGCAGATATTGTGGGCAGAGAAAAGCACATTGCCACGCTGCTTGAAGGCCCGCGACTGCGGTTGGCCGGGATGGCCATGGAGGCGCACGAACTGCTCTGCGCCTATGCTCCGCGCTACCTTAAACAAATGGAACGCAGCGGCTGGAGCCAGGACGCGGGCGCGTTCAGCGGCTGGCTTTCGGCTTTTGACGAGTCCTGTGAGACGCATGGCCTGCTGAGCCCCGCCCGGGCGCTGCTGGAACTGACTGCGCTGCTGCAAGCGGACAGCGCCCCGCGCCGTCCGTTGCTCGCAGCGGGGTTCGACCGGCTACTTCCCGCCCAGCGAGCGTTGTTTGATGCATGGGGAGCGTGGCAGGAGAGGTCGAAAGGCGAGCCCGCGCGGGACGCTCGCTTCTACACCGCCTGCGACGACAAAACCGAGCTGGAGGCCTGCGCCCTGTGGTGTTCACGCCAGCTCTCTGCCAACCCGCATGCCCGCCTGCTCGTCATCACGCAGGACATCAGCAGCCGCCGCGGCGAAATCGAGCGTGCGTTCCTGCGGCATGGCGCGCACGGAGCCGCACCGCTCTTCGAGTTCTCGCTGGGAATCCCGCTCAGCCGGCAGGGAGTGGCCCGCGCGGCCCATCTGTTACTGCGATGGCTCGATGGGGCACTTGCGGAGAATGAACTGGACTGGCTGTTCTCAACCGCGCTGGCTGCGAATGGTCCCGAGGACTCAGACGCGCTGCAGGCCTTCATACGCGCGCTGCGCCGTCACGGCCTGGAGCGAACCGAGTGGACACTGGGCGCCTTCCTGGGACAACGCGCGGGCGCCCATGCGCTGCCGGCCGCGTGGGTGGCGCGCATGATCGGGGCACGGCAGCGGCTGATGGAATCGAGGAGTCGTCGACAGAGCCCTCTCGACTGGGCGGGGCTGGTTCCGCAACTGCTGCAGGATATTGGCCTGCCCGGCAATCACACGCTTTCGAGCGCGGACTATCAGGCCTTCCGGCGGTGGGGACAAGCCGTTGACGCCTGCGGCTCGCTGGGCTTCGATGGCCGCCGCATCGGCTGGACGGATTTTCTCTCAGCGCTGGCGCGCACTCTGGACGAGACGCTGTTTGCACCCGAGTCGAGCGATGCGCCAATCCAGATTGCCGGGCCGGCCGAATCGGCTGGACTGGCAGCCGATGCCATCTGGTTTCTGGGCGCCGACGAGGAGGCCTGGCCAGCAGCCGCCTTGACGCATCCGTTGCTGCCGCCGCAAGTGCAGCGCCAGGCCGGCATGCCGCACGCCACGCCCCGGAACGACTGGGAACTGGCGCAGGCCATCACCACGCGGCTGCTGGCCGCTGCGCCCGTTGTTCATTTCAGCTGCCCCATGCAAAAGGAGGGCACGGAGACCAGACCCTCCCGCCTGATTGCGCAGCTTGCCGGGCCGCCCCAGCCGCTGCCCGTTGAGCCGGCGGCCCCTTCAAGCCAACCACGACTCACCGTTCCATTTCAGGATGCGAGCCGCGTTCCCTTCTTCGCCACCGCGGTGCGGGGCGGAGCAGGCGTTCTGACCGACCAGTCGCAGTGTCCGTTCAAAGCCTTCGCCACCGCGCGGCTTGGCGCGAGGGGCTGGGAACCAGCGGAAGCCGGGTTGACGGCCAAACAGCGTGGGCAACTGCTGCACTCGGTTCTTCACCGCGTCTGGGGCGGCGCGCCTGACGGCATCCGCACGCATGAGGACCTGGCGCGCGTGCCTGACCGGCGAGCCTTCGTCGCCGGCCATGTGCGCAGCATTCTGCGCGAAGAGATGCCCGCCGGATCCCGTGAACGCATGCCGCGGCGCTATCTGGAGCTTGAAGAATTGCGCCTTGTTCAGGTGGTGGCCGAGTGGCTGGAGTTTGAACTCGCACGGCTTCCGTTCGCCGTAGACGAAACCGAGGCGGAGCACCCCATCAACCTTGCCGGGCTTGCGCTGCAACTGCGCCTCGATCGCATTGACCGGCTCAATGACGGCTCGGTGCTGGTCATCGACTACAAGACCGGCGACGTTTCGCCGAAGGCCTGGGAGCTTCCGCGTCCCGACGATGTGCAGTTGCCGCTGTATGCCGGATTCGCGCTGCAGGAAGAGCCGGGCGGGCTTGTGTTTGCCAGCGTGCGCTCGCGCGAGGCGAGCTTCAGCGGTTTTATGAAGAATGCCAAAGCAACGCTGTTCGACCACTTGAAGGGCAACACAGCTTTGGCAAAGAGCAGACTCACAAGTCAGCAGATGAAGGAGTGGAAGCAGTACATCGAGCAGCTCGCGCGCAGCTTTGTGGCTGGCCGCGCCGACGTAAACCCGCGCGAGTATCCCCAGACCTGCGAGCGCTGCGGATTGCAAACCGTTTGCCGCGTGCAGGAGGAAGAAAACATGGCTCGCCTGGAGGCATGGGACGGCGCAGGAGAAGGCGACGAGTCCGGCAACGAAGAGGCGAGCGATGAGTAAATCCATGAACCCACCTCCCGACCAGAAGCAACGCATGCGGGCGCTCGATCATGCGCGGTCCATTCTTGTGCAGGCGCCGGCCGGCTCCGGCAAGACAGACCTGCTTACCCGCAGATTCCTGCGGCTGCTGAGCGAAGTGGACGATCCCGGCCAGATTGTTGCCATCACTTTCACCCGGGCCGCAGCGACTGAAATGCGCCACCGCATTCTGTCGGAGCTGGAGAAAGCCGCGGCCGGCGAGGCGCCCACGCAGATTCCGGACGAGTTCTCAATGCATGCGCTGGCCCTCCGCGCGCTGCAACGCTCGCGCGCTCTTGACTGGCAGCTGCCTGACCTGTCGGCTCAACTTCGCATCACAACGATCGACTCCTTTTGCCGCGATCTGGCGTTGCAGCAACCTCTGCTCACGGAGCTCGGCGGAGAGCTGGCAATCACTGAACAGCCCGCGAAGCTCTACCGCAGTGCGGCCCGGCGCACGCTCGAAGAGATGGACGGAAGCGACGCGGCTCTTCGCTCAGCCATTGATACGCTGCTGCTCTGGCGAGATAACAGCTGGCAGGAAATGGAAAATCTGCTCGTGGAGATGCTGGGAAAACGCGACCGCTGGATGCACGATTTTGTGCTGGAGAGCGAGCCGGACTGGGTGGCGCTGCGCGCGCGCCTGGAGAGGCCATTTGCCGCAGCCGTCCGCGACGCAGTGCGCAAATTGGACCTGCTTATCGATCATGCGCCCGGAACGCGCGGAGAGGCATTGGCGCTGGCGCGGTTTGCCTGCGAGGAACCCGGCGCAAACTCGCCCTGGGGCCTGGCTGAATGTCCCGAGATTCCCTCCGCACCTTTTTCGGATGGGCTGGAGTCCGCGCGCCAAATCTATGCGTCGCTTGCATCGTTCCTGCAAACAAAAACGGGAAATTGGCGATCAGAGAAGGGTCTGAAAGCTCCAGATGGTTTTCCCGCAACTCCGCGCGGACGCGCCGGCAAGGCCCGTTTTGCATCGTTGATTGCTTCACTCTCAGCGGTCCCGAGCCTTGGAAGCTCTCTCGCCGCAGTCCGCAACCTGCCGCCGGCGCGCTACACCGATGAGGACTGGCTGATCGTGCAGTCCTGCTTCATCCTGCTGCGCCATGCTGCGGGCGAGCTGCGAACCGTTTTTGCCGAAACAGGCGCCGTGGACTTCATTGAGGTGGCACAGGTCGCTCAGCGTGTTCTGCGCGGCGAGGACGAGCTGCCGAGCGATGCCGCTCAGGCAACCGCAGACCGCATCCGGCACCTGCTGGTGGATGAGTTCCAGGACACAAGCCGCCGTCAGCACCGTCTGCTGGCCAGCCTCGCTGCGGCCTGGCCCGACCAGGCGGAGCGCACCATCTTCGTGGTCGGGGACCCCATGCAGTCCATCTATTTTTTCCGCGACGCCGATGCGGAGCTCTTTCCGCGCGTGCGGAAGACCGGCCTTGAGATTCCAGACGGCGCCGCATTCGCCTTCGACTTTGCGCCTCTCACAGCCAACTTTCGTACTGAGCCACGACTGGTTGAGCGGCTCAACGACGCCTTCACGAAAGTGTTTGCAGCCAACGACGGCAGCGGCGTCACGTTTTCGCCCGCTGAGCCTGCCCGCGAGGCCGCTGCATCCTCCACCCAGCTCTTCAGCCTGCATCTTGAGTTCGTGCCGCAAGCCAGCCGAGGCAAGGCCGCCGACCCATTCGCCGCGCGAAAGAAGGAAGCCATCGCGCATGAGCGGGAGGCGGCGCGCGAAGTGCAAACCAACGAGATTGTGGCGTTGATCCGCGGCCACATGGACCGCGTGAAGCAGGCGCGTGAGCAAGGTGGCAAATATCGCATCGCCGTGCTGGGCCGTGCCCGCAAGGCCCTCGAGCCAATCGCAGTGGCGCTGCGCGAAGCGGCGATACCGTTCCGCGCAGTGGAGCTTGAGCCGTTGAAGGATCGCCTAGAGGTGCAGGATGCGTTGGCCCTGGGGCGAGCACTGCTCAATCCACAGGACCGCGTGGTATGGCTCGGCGTGCTGCGCGCACCGTGGTGCGGACTTGCCCTCGAAGACCTGTACAGGCTGGCCGGCGCCGATGATGCGCAGGCGCCTGACCGCGCGGTTCCGGAGTTGCTGGCCGAGCGGTTCCATCTGCTGAGCGACCATGGCCGCGCCGCTGCGGCGCGCGTGCTCAGCGCACTGGAGTCCGTGCCCCGCCTGCGCGCGGCGCTGCCCACTGCTTCGCTGGGAACCTGGCTGGAACAGATCTGGCTTCGGCTTGGCGGCGCATCCTGCGTGGACTCGACGGCGCGCGCCAACCTGAACCTTCTCTGGAGTTGTCTCGACGGCCTGCCGGACGGCGAACAGGACCTGCTGGGCCCCGCGCTCGATGCTGCGCTTGAAAAGTTGACCGCCCTGCCTGACCCCACGGCCAGCAGCGAGTGCGGCGTGCAGTTGATGACCATTCACAAGTCAAAGGGCCTGGAGTTCGAATTGGTCATCGTGCCTGACTTGCAGGCAGTCGGCGCCAACAACCATCGCAAACTGCTGTCCTGGCTCGAACGAGGGATCGAGCCCGGGCTTGAACAGCCAGACGATTCTGGCGAGGTCACCGAATTCCTCGTGGCGCCCCTGCAGCCCAAAGGCGCAGATCGCGGCAAGGCCAGGGAATGGGTTGACCGCGTCTATCGCGAGCGCGAGTCGCAGGAGATGCGGCGCATTCTGTATGTCGCGGCAACGCGGGCGCGCGAGGAGCTGCACCTGTTTGCGCGGCCCGCTTACAAGAGCATGGACGGCAGCCTTGAACTTGAGAAGCCCGCGAACAGCCTGCTTGCCACCGCATGGCCTGCTATCGAAGAAGAAGTGTGCGCGCGCTTCGAAGATTGGAAGGCAGCCAGATTGGCGTCGGCAGCGCCTGACGGGCCACTGGTTGAAACCATCGCCGCATCAGGCGAAGATAACGTATCTGTCATGCCTTCCCCGGCGAGGCCGACCATAGTGCACCGTCTGCCGGCCAACTTCCAGCCTGCACCGCCCGCCTCAGCAGTGGACGCATTCGCTGCGCGGGATGCCGCCATCGGCGACTCACGGCTCTATGCGCGTCACGAGGGCGGCCTGCTGTCGCGCGCGCTGGGCAACGCCGTCCACAAGCTGCTGGAGGAGCTGGCGCGGCTGCGCACAGACCACGACTGGAGCGGAGCTTGCGCCGCTCTATTGCGGATGAAGCCGCGCATCATGGCTGAAGTGCGCGCGGCGGGCGCGCCGCACTCCCTCGCGGAATCCATCGCGGCCAGGGCCTTCGATTTTGCGCTCAACGCCTCGGAGGATTCCCATGGCCAATGGATCCTGTCGCCGCACGCGGAGGCGGCCAGCGAGGCAGCGTGGACCGGCATCGTTGCAGGCGCGTTGCGCTCCGTGCGCGTGGATCGCGTCTTCCGCGCGGGACTTGAACCGCTGTCAAGCGGAGACGATGCGTGGTGGATTATCGACTACAAGACCGCGCACGCCGACGACCTGGAACCGGCGCTGGCGCTGCCGGAACTGCGCAAAGTGTTCGCGCCGCAGCTTGAAGCGTATGCCGCAGTGCTGCACAGGCTGTATGGTGAAAGCGCACGGCTCCGCGCAGGGCTTTACTATCCGCGCATGTCGCTGCTGGATTGGTGGGAGATAACAGCGTGAGCGTTATTCAGCCAGCCGCCTTCGCGTCTTTCTGAGCGGCCAGGCTCTTGGAGTGGCGCACATCCGCGCCCTGAATCCAGAAGATCACGTCCTCCGCGATGTTGGTGGCGTGGTCGGCAACGCGCTCCAGCGAGCGGCAGATCATCAGCGCATTGAAAGCCAGCGGAGCGAGATGGCTCTGCTCTTCCATTACCTTGGTCAGCGCCTTGTAGGCAGCGCGATTCATCGCATCCACGGCGTCATCCATGGTGAGCACGGAACGGGCCGTCACCGCGTCGCCCTCGATGAATGACTGCAGACTCTTCCGCACCATCGCTGCGGCCAGCGTGGCCATGCGCGGAATATCGACCGGCAGGTCCGCCACCGCCATCTGCTCCATGTTGCGCACGCGATCACTGATGCTCTTGGCTGCGTCGCCCACGCGCTCCAGATCGGCGTTGATCTTGATGACGCTGAGGATGAAGCGCAGGTCGCTGGCCATGGGCTGCTCCATCGCCAGCAGGTCCAGCGCAGCCTGGTCGATGTCGCGCTCCATGCGGTTGATGGCATTCTCGCTGCGGCTGACCAGATCGCAGATGGACAGATCGCGTACGCGATACGCCTCAATGGCGCGCTGGATGGCCTGCTCGGCCAGTCCCGCCATCACCAGCAGGTTTTCCTTCAGCTCGTCGAGGCTCTGTTGAAAGCGAATCCGCGTCATCCGAACCTGCCTGTTATGTAATCCTCTGTGCGCTTGTCGCTGGGATTGGTGAAGATCTTGTGCGTTGAGTCGAACTCCACCATGCGCCCGTTGAGGAAGAAGCCCGTCTTCTCTGCCACGCGCGCCGCCTGCTGCATGTTGTGGGTCACAATCACGATAGTGTACTGCGACTTGAGCTGAAAGATAAGGTCCTCAATCTTCGCTGTGGAAATCGGGTCCAGTGCCGAAGCAGGCTCGTCCATCAGCAGAACCTCGGGGTCCACGGCCAGCGCGCGCGCAATGCAGAGCCGCTGCTGCTGCCCGCCGGAGAGGCTGGCGCCGGATTTCTTCTTCAGATCGTCCTTCACCTCGTCCCACAGCGCCGAGTTGATGAGCGACCGCTCGACAATCCCATCCAGCACGCGCTTGTTGGTATAGCCGTTGAGTTTGAGGCCGGAGGCGACGTTGTCGTAGATCGACATGGTGGGGAAAGGATTGGGCCGCTGAAAAACCATGCCAACGCGCCGCCGGATCTCGACCGGCTTGGCGTCGTTGTAGATGTCCAGGTCGCCAATGCGCACGGTTCCCGTCACGCGCGCGATGGGGTTGGTCTCGTGCATGCGGTTCAGGCAGCGGACAAAGGTGCTTTTGCCGCAGCCGGAAGGGCCTATCAGCGCGGTGGCATGATTGGCCGGAATGTGCAGATTGATGTCCTGCAGCGTGTGGTTCGTGCCGTACCACGCGTTCAGGTCGATGACCTCGATGCCGACGCCCACTTAGCTTGCCCCTTTCAAAACGCCGCGGCTGGTAACAAAGCGCACCAGAGAAACCGCCAGCACGATCAACACGATCAACACGAGCGCCCCTGCCCACGCCAGCCGGTGCCAATCATCGTAGGGCGAGATGGCATAAACATATATCTGCAGCGGAAGCGCGGCGATGGGCTGGTTGAGGCTCGAACTCCAGAACTGATTTCCGAGCGCGGTAAAGATGAGCGGAGCCGTCTCGCCGGCCACGCGCGCAAAAGCCAGCATACAGCCGGTGATGATGCCCGGCGAAGCTGTCTTGACGGTAATCGACAACACCGAGCGCCAGTTGGGCACGCCCAACCCCAGCGCGGCCTCGCGCACCGCATGGGGCACCATCAACAGCATTTCTTCCGAGGTTCGGCAGACCGTGGGAATCATCATGATGCCCAGCGCCACGCCGCCCGACAAAGCCGAGAAGTGCTTCTGCGGAACCACGATCAGCGAGTAGATCGCAAGACCCATGACGATGGAAGGCACGCCGTTCAGCACATCGGCGGTGAACCGCACGGCATTCGCCAGTTTCGTTCCCCGTCCGAACTCGGCCAGATAGATGCCGCCGCCGATGCCGATGGGAACACCAATCGCACTGGCCACCGCGAGCAGAATTCCGGAGCCGAGGATGGCGTTGGCCATGCCCCCTCCCACCTCGCCCGGCGGCTTGGGAACGTGGGTAAAGAAAGCCATGCTGAGAGAGTTGGTGCCTTTGAAGACGAGATAGCCGAAGATGGCCACCAGAGGCGCCACCACAAGCACCGTGGCCAGAATCGCCAGCGCCGTGACCGCGCCATCCGTCAGCGCCCGCAGCCGGGACCGGAATTTGAATGTCTCCACGCTCACCAGTGTCTCCTCAGCGCGCCTGCGACGGCGCTCCTCGCGTAACCGCCCAGACCAGCAGCCGGGCGAGCGCATTCACGATAATCGTCACCACAAACAGAGCGAGGGCAATCTCAATCAGCGCGCTCAAGTGCGCATCGTCCACGGCTTCAGTGAATTCGTTGGCAATCACGGCGGCCATTGAGCTGCCGTTGGAAAGCAGCGAGCGGTGAACCTCAGGGGTGTTTCCGATGACCATGGTCACGGCCATGGTTTCGCCCAGCGCGCGCCCCAGCCCCAGCATGATGCCGCCCACAATGCCGATGCGCGCATTGCGCAGCACGCCCATGCGGATCATCTCCCAGCGCGTGGCTCCCAGCGCCAGCACCGCCTCGCGCTGCGACTGCGGCACAGCTGTCATCACCTCACGCGTGAGCGATGAGATGATAGGCAGAATCATGATGGCGAGAATGACGCCGGCCGTTAAAAAGCCCAGGCCTGTGGGATTCTCGTCGCTGAACAACCCCGTCCAGCCCAGCGATTTGACCAGCAGCGGATTCACATGGCCCCGCATCAGCGGCACCAGCACAAAGACTGCCCACAGCCCGTAAATCACGCTGGGAATAGCCGCCAGCAGCTCGGTCAGGAATGCCAGCGGACCGCGCAACGCCCGCGGGCACATCTCAGTAAGAAAGATGGCCAGACCAACGGCGAGCGGCACTGCCATCAGCAGCGCCAGAAACGAGGAGACCAGCGTGCCGAAGATAAACGGCACGGCGCTGAAGCGCGCATTCACGGGGTCCCAGAAGATGGACTGGTGCGTATCGGGGTCGGTGAATGTCTTGTAGAAGAAGCCGAATCCAAACTTGCTCCAGGCCAGGTGCGAACTCACCACCAGCCGCCAGGCAATCAAGGCCACAATGCCGAAAATGCTGAGCGCGCACAGCACCATGAGCCAGTGGAACCCGCCATCTACAACCGCCGAGTTGCTGCGGGAAAGCAGAAACCTGCGAACCTCCGAAACCTGAGCCGTATTCCCCCCGGCTGGCTGCTGGCCTTCGGAACTTGCCGGATTCTGTGGAAGCTGAGGCTCGGAGATGCGAATCTCTGGCACGTGAACGGTCACCTACAACAGGCTACCGGGGGAAGATGAATAGAAGGTTACAACGTCGCAAAATCAAGCGAATACGACGCAAAAATAGCGTAAATTGGCGGCCTGTTCCCCGTCTTCGGGCTCCTCGAAGCCCGTCTTCCGGCCAGCCTTGCTGACCCGCCCCCAAGGGCCGGCAATTGCCTTTGCATCCCAGGGCGCAGCGACAGCCTTCGCTCTTCAACAGAAATGAAATTATTTCCCCATTGGTTTCATGTTTTCCGTTAAGCTGGGGAACTGGAAAACACCAGGTCTCTTCCCATGCGCCAGATTTTCGCTGTCTTCGCCCTCGTCCTCGCCTCCCTGCCGCTGCCCGGCCAAAGCCCGGTTCAGCCCGACCCGGTTCATCGCGACTGGAAGGCCTCGTGGATTACCCATCCGACGGCGCCCCTGCGCGAGCCGCTGGTCCTGCATTTTCGTCGCGCTCTCGATCTGACGGCGGTTCCGGCCAGCTACCCAGTCCGCGTGAGTGCCGATAACCGCTTTGTCCTGTATGTGAATGGCCGGCGGGTGGGCGATGGGCCGGCGCGCGGCGACCTGTCCCACTGGCGCTACGAGCGCTTTGACCTGGCGCCCTACCTCCAGACCGGCAACAACCTCATCACGGCCACGGTGTGGAACTTCGGCATCTACGCCCCCGTCGCACAGATGAGCGACAGAACCGCATTTCTGCTGGAAAGCGAAGCAGAAGGCGCAAACTCCATCAACACGCCGAAAGGCTGGCTGGTCGAAATTGAGCCCGGCCAGAAGGCGCTGGATCGCAGCACGGTAAGCCTGCTCACCTATATGGCGGCTGGACCCGGCGAGGAGACCGACGCGGCAAGCTATGACTGGAACTGGAACTCGCCGTCGGCTGCCGGGCCGTCGTGGGTCCCGGCCGCATCGCCCATGCGCGACAGCATCTTTCCGGGAACGAGCAAGGCGCACGCGTGGGATACGACGGGAGACAACTTCTGGGGCCTGGTGCCCGACACCCTTCCGCACATGGAGTACAAGCCCACCAGCGCCGGCCAGACTGTGCGCGCGGACAATGTCTCTCTCAAGGCCTTCCCGGGGGCTCCGGTCACGGTGCCCGCTGGCAGCCATGTTCACCTGCTGCTGGACCGTAAGACACTCACCACGGCCTATCCCCTGCTGTCTGTCTCGGGGGGCAAAGGCTCATACATTCGTCTCACATACTCTGAGGCCTTGTATGACAAGAACCTGCACAAAGGCGACCGCGATGACGTGGGCGACCGCACCGCGCGGGGCCTGCAGGACAGCTTTCTGCCCGACGGAGGCGTCCATCGCACCTTTGAACCGCTGTGGTGGCGCACCTGGCGCTATCTTGACCTGGACATCCAGACCGCGAACGATCCGCTCACGCTGGAGTCCTTGAAGGCCAACTTCACGGCGTATCCATTCGAGGAGCGGGCCACGTTCAAATCCGGCGACACCGATCTCGACAAGATCTGGGAGATCAGCTGGCGGACGGCCCGGCTCGACGCCCACGAGACCTACATGGATACGCCTTACTACGAACAGCTCCAGTATGTGGGCGACACGCGCATTCAGGCACTGATTTCCTACACCGTGGCGGGCGACGACCGGCTTGCGCGCCAGGCGCTTGAGGCGTTTAGCGATTCGCGCTCGCCGGACGGCCTGACCCGCAGCCGCTATCCCAGTTCCCTGCCGCAGACCATCCCTCCCTTTTCACTGCTCTACGTGGGCATGTTGCATGACTACTGGCTCTACCGCTCCGACCCGGCCTTTGTCCGCAGCCTGCTGCCCGGCACCCGCGGCGTACTCGACTGGTTTGCAGCGCACGAGCAGTCTGACGGCCTGCTCGAAAAGCTGCCCTGGTGGAGCTTCATCGACTGGGTCTCCAAAGGCACAATCCCCACGTACGACGCGCACGGCGAGTCCTGCGTGACCACGCTGCAATACCTGGGCGCGCTGGACGCTGCGGCCGACATGGAGAAGGGCCTCGGCGACCCGTTGCGGGCCAGCCGCTACCAGTCCCGCGCAGCGCGTGTTCGCACTGGAATCCATGACAAATGCTGGAGCGCGGAGCGCGGGCTGCTGGCGGACAATTCCGACCGCAAAGTCTTCAGCCAGCAGTCCAACATCATGGCCGTGCTGTATGACGTTGTGCCCAGGGAGCAGCAGCAGGCGGTCCTGCACAAAATTCTGACAGTTGAGCCGGGGACCACGCCGGACGGCGTGATGAGCGCCTCCTATTACTTCCGCTTCTACCTGGCCCGCGCGCTCGAGCATGCCGGCATGGCGGACGACTATCTGCCATCGCTTGATCCGTGGCGCAAGCTGCTGCCGCTGCACTTCAGCACGTGGCCGGAGATTCCCGGCAACACGCGCTCCGACTCGCACGCATGGTCGGCACATCCCGTCTATGACATGCTGACGCTGGTGGCGGGCATCGAGCCTGCCGGCCCCGGCTTTGCCACAGTCCGCATCGCGCCTCACCTGGGCTCGCTGCACTCGCTCACAGCCAGCTTCCCACATCCCGACGGAGCCATCCGCGTGGACTACCGACGCAAGGGCGCGGGACTGGACGCAACCATCACGCTGCCGGGCAAGCTTGCGGGGAATTTTGTCTTCCATGGCAAAACCTGGCCGCTCAAACCGGGCATGAATCACATCCAGGCCGAGTAGGGCGGAAGCCGGGCGCTTCCGCTGGCCGCCAAAATTCGACAAATCGATGTATTTATCGGGTAACGCCGTTTCCCGAACCGCGAAAAACGTGTTACAACTCCAATCATGGCAAAGGGAAAAGGTTCGACGCCCTCAGGACACGTGAACCTGAGAATGCTCGCCGAACATCTGGAGCTCTCGCAGACCACGGTCTCACTGGTTCTGAACAATTCTCCATCGGCTCGCTCCATTCCGCAGGAAACGCGCAACCGCGTCATTGAGGCCGCGAAGCGCCTGAATTACCGGCCCAACTACTTTGCGCGATCGCTGCGGCAGAGCCGGTCCATGAGCGTCGGCGTGCTTGCTCCCGATTTGAGCGAGGGCTATTTCACGCGCGTGATGAGCGGCGTGGTGCAGGAACTGACCCACGCGCATTACTTCTATTTCACGGCCTGCCATGACTGGAAGAAGGAGCTGATCGAGCAGTATCCGCGGATGCTCGTGGAGCGCGCGGTGGATGGATTCCTGCTGCTGAACACACCGGCGGACCAGATTGAGGTTCCGGTTCCGGTGGTGGCGATTTCAGCGCATAGCAAAGCTGATAACGTAACCAACATCGTGCTGGACCATCACAGCGCCGTGGAACAGGCCATGAAACATCTCTATGCCCTGGGCCATCGGAGCATCGCATTCGTCCGCGGGCCGAAGGCCATTCCCGACTCCGAGTATCGCTGGGAGAGCATACAGCAGGTTGCAAAGGAGATGGGCCTGCGCATTGACCCCGCCCATGTGATTCGCATTGACGCGGCCGGCTGGTCAATGAAGACCGGATATCACCCCATGGCGCCTGAAATCGGATACAAGCCCATGCAGGCGCTGCTGGAAAAAGCGCGCGACTTCACGGCTATCTTCTGCTTCAACGATATTGCCGCCATCGGCGCCATTCGCGCGCTCAAGGACGCCGGGCTCTCCGTGCCCAATGATGTGTCCGTGGTGGGATTCGACGACATTCTCTCGGCGGCCTACTATTCGCCTTCCCTGACCACCGTGCGTCAGCCGCTGTTTGAGATGGGCCAGCGCGGCGCGCAGGTGCTGCTGGACCGCATCGCCAACCGCGACAAGGAATACCCCGCGCAGATCGTCGTGGCGCCCGAGCTGGTCATCCGCGAATCCACCGGGCCGGCGCCTTCTACGAGAAAGGCGTGATGCGCATCTTTATCCGCAGAAGGACTGAAACCAGCGGCTGATATAAACCTGCGCATGCGCTTCGCCGCAGTAGTGGCGCGCATGCGGAGTACCGGCAGCCTCCTGGGTCCACTTGTAAATCGTCAATTGCGTGTCGCTGCAATGGATGACAATCCATCGAATTGGATTGTCGCTTTCTTCCCCACAGATTTCGCACCGATAGATCGTATCGATCATGCTTTGACCTCGTCTGAATTCCTTTTTGCGTGATTGCGCGCCGTGCGCTTATTCGAGCATCTGCAAGTCCAGCGGCTCTTCCAGCAGGCAATCCATCTTGGAAATGCTGGCCAGCGCGCGCTTGAGCGCCGAGGACTTGCACGGCTCCACGGTGACAACAAACGGAAGCGCATGCGCGGGATAACCCGGCTTTTGCACGATGGCGCGAATGTTGATGCGTTCGCGGGCCAGGGCGCCGGTGATTTCCGCTACAATTCCGGGCCGGTCAACAACCATGAAACGAATGTAGTGCGGAACCTCGAACTCCGCGCCGATGCGCGCCGGAATGGAAGGAACGGCGACCCGCCGCGAACCATGCGCCAGGGCCAGCAGATCGCTGACGACGGCCACTGCGGTGGGATGCCCGCCCGCGCCGTGGCCTGAGAAAACGACGTCTCCGCCGTAATGGCCGGTGAGAATCACCATGTTCTCCGTGCCGCGCGACCAGGCCAGCGGCGAGTTCCTGTCGACCAGCATGGGCCCCACGGTGGCGGCGACGGTGCCGCCGGACTCCTCAGCGCGGGCCACCTGGCGGATGGTGCAGCCCAGATCGTGCGCATAACTGAAGTCAACCGCGCTGACCGATGTGATGGGCTGCGGCACGATCTCTTCCGGGTCAACGACCACGCGCAGCGCAAGGCGCATGAGGATCGCCAGCTTGGCGCGCGCGTCAAAACCGCCGACATCCTCCGTGGGATCGGCCTCGGCGTATCCCTTGGCCTGCGCGGTGGCCAGCACGGTTGCATACTCCGCGCCAGTCTCCATCTTGCTGAGGATGAAGTTGCAGGTGCCGTTCAAAATGCCTTCCATGCGCTCGATGCGGTCGCCGGCGAGTCCCTGCTCGATGCCGGGAATCACGGGGATGCCGCCAGCGACGGCGGCGCCATATTTCAGGTGGCCGCCTTTGGATGCGGCCAGCCGCTCCAGCTCCACGCCGTGATACGCAATCAGTTTCTTGTTGGCGGTGACCACGCTCTTGCCGGCTTCGAGGGCGCGGCGCACCCAGCCGCCCGCGGGGTCAAGCCCACCGGCCAACTCCACAATCACGTCCACATCGGAGGCCAGCACGGCATCGGCGTCCTCGCTCCACATCACGCCGGGCGGGGTCCAGTCCACGCGCTTGCGCTCCACGCTCCGGTTGAATATATGGGTCAGCTCGAGGCCCTCCGGCTTTGACTCCACCAGGATGCGCGCAACAGAGCTGCCCACGGTTCCAAATCCGAAGAGAGCTATGCGCAGCGGGCGGCGGGCGCTTGAAACCTGCGCGGAAAGGTCTGAAGACGATGGGGATGCGTTCGCTTGGGGCACGGGAGTTCCTCTTTGAAAGTGCTGGGCGGTGCGATAAACAGATGATACCTGAGGGCGCGCACACGCGGCCCGTTTGCCGGTCCAATTCGCAGCTCGTGTAGCATTGAGTAGAGATGCGGCGCGGGCTTTCCATCGTTCTCGTTTTGTTTTTCGGTCTGGGACCGCTGATGGCAACGCTCCAGGGCGACGACGACATGCGCCTGCCGCCCTGCTGCCGCCGCCATGGAGCGCATCACTGCGCCATGTCCGATGCGATGATGGCGCGCATGGCGCAGGCGGAACCGGGTTCAGCACCCGCCTTCACTGCCCCGTCCCATTGCCCCTTGTATCCCGGCAGCCTGAAAGCGGCCGTGACTCCCGTTCACGCGCTGGCTCCCCCTACCGCCGACATGCCGTTCCTGCTGGCGCAGGCTCACTCGCCCGCGGCCAGCCGCGCGGCCGCCCGCATGAGCCAGATTCGCACCCGCGCTGGCCGCGGCCCTCCGTCTATGCATTTCAGCTGAACATTCCGTTGAGAACCGCTTCTTCCTGAACGGGAGAAGCCGGTTGCCGTCCGCTGCGTTGCTGAGCAGCGCCGCGGCTGCCGCAGGATGTGTCCGTCCACGGTGATGATCCGGCTTGAATCAAGTTCCGACCGTCAGAGACCTTTCGCGCCGATTGCTTTGAAGCACAACGGCTCTCTGCTCTTCAGCTGCGTCCGTTCCGGAGATTGTTTCTTTCATGCGTCTTTATTCCTTCTTTGCGCTGGCCCTGCTCCTGGCTGCATCCGCCAGCGCGCGGGCTACTGTCTTTGCCACCGTGCATGGCGTGGTTCACGACCCCGACCATCGCCCGATTGCAGGCGCGCAGGTCACGCTGCAGGCCGCGGATTCCGCGTTTGTTCTGCACGCCGTCACTGACGCCCGCGGTGAGTTTGAACTGTCTCAAACGCCCATCGGAGTCTATCGGCTTGAAGTCAAAGCCCCTGGCTTTGCCGGCGCCACGCAACCGCTTGCCGTGGCCTCGGGCACGAACCCGGTAATCCATATTCCGCTGGAACTGGCCGCGAACACACAAAGCGTAGTCGTGCAGGGTTCGGCGGACGCAGCCATCGCAACGGATTCTGTAACGCCCACCACGCTCATCTCCCGCGAGCAGATCGACCAGACTCCGGGCGCAAGCCGCACCATCGGCATGGAAATGATTACCGACTACGTGCCTGGCGCATACATGACCCACGACATGCTGCACATGCGCGGCGGTCACCAGACAAGCTGGCTCATCGACGGCATCGCGATTCCCAACACCAAAATCGACTCCAACGTCGGCCCTCAAATCGACCCCAAGGACATCGATCAGATCGAAGTGCAGCGCGGCAGCTACACCGCCGACATTGGCGACCGCACATACGGCGCCTTCAATGTGCTGCCTCGCAACGGCTTTGAGCGCAGCCGCGACGCGGACCTGCTGCTGACCCTGGGCAACCTCTACACCGCAGAAACGCAGCTCTCGTTTGGAAACCACTCCGAGAAGACCGCGTGGTACGCAAGCCTGACGGGCTCGCGCTCCAACTACGGCCTGGCAACGCCCATCACGGCCATACATCATGACGCCACCAATTCAGAGAGCGGATTCCTTTCTCTCTTGCGCAACCAGACGGCCAGAGATCAACTGCGGCTCGATGCGCAATACCGCCAGGACTTCTTTCAGATTCCGTATGACCCCAATCCGAATGACTGGGAGCAGGCGGCGAATTACTACAACTCGACCGGCTTGCGCGACAGCCAGACCGAGCGCGACTCCTTCGTCATCGTCAACTGGGTCCACACGCTTTCATCGAAGATTCTGTTTGAAGTTGCGCCCTTCTATCACTTCAACGATGCCGCATACGACGCGCCCGCCACCGACACGCCGGTGGCAACAACGTGGCACCAAGCCTCGAACTATGCCGGCGCGCAGGCCGACGTGCGCGCGGATCTGGGT
>JAGWRX010000149.1 GCA_028876395.1 Acidobacteriota bacterium | reverse complement strand
AGGAGGCGGGCATCGGCTTCGACGACCTCGACGCCATCGCGGTGACCAGCGGGCCGGGACTGGCGGGGGCGCTGCTGGTGGGCATCACGTACGCCAAGGCGCTGGCCTTTGCGCGCGGACTGCCGCTGATCGCGGTGAATCATCTTGAGGGACATATTCACGCGGTGCTGCTGAACCAACGCGAGCAGGGATTGATGCCGACTCGTGATCTCCCAGGTCTCAAAAGCGAGACCTGGGGCACCCCGGCACGAGCGGCCCCATTTTTCAGTTTCTATTCAGGTGATCGCACGTGGCTTCTCCGCTGAGTTTCTCTTTTGAGCTGTTTCCGCCGCGTACGCCGGAGGCGCTGGCGAAGCTGCCTGCCGTTATCGGGCAGTTGGCGGCGGTGCGGCCGGAATTTTTTTCCATCACGCATGGCGCGGGCGGCTCCGACCAGAACGGCACATACGAGACGCTGGTGACGGTGGTGAAGCATACCGGCGTGCAGGCTGTGCCGCATCTGACCTGCGTGGGTTCGACGCGCGCCAAGATTGCGGAGCATCTTGAACGCTATCGGAAGGCGGGTGTGAAGCGCATTGTGGCCCTGCGTGGCGACCTGCCGGCCACTGCCATGAGCCCCGCTGCGCCGGGGGAGTTTCATTACGCGAATGAGCTGGTGAGCTTTATCCGTGAGACGCACGGAGACGCGTTCGAGATTGAGGTGGCGGCTTATCCGGAGATGCATCCGCAGGCGCCGAACCCCAGCGCGGACTTTGAAAATTTCCGGCGCAAGGTGGAGGCTGGCGCGGATGGAGCGTTGACGCAGTTGTTCTATAACGCTGACGCCTACTTCGACTTTATGGAACGCTGCGCCAAGGCGGGCATCAAGATACCGGTGGTGCCCGGCATTATGCCCATCACCGGTTTCGCCAACACGGTGCGCTTCTGCAACGGCTGCGGAGCGGATCTCCCGCGCTGGGTGCGGCTGCGGCTGGAAGAGTTGCAGGATGACAAGGCCGCACTGCAGGACTTTGGCGCGGAAGTGGTGACGCGGCTGTGCGAGACGCTGTTGCGTAACGGCGCGCCGGGACTGCATTTCTACACGATCAACCAGGCGGAGCCCACGCTGCGGCTGTGGAGGAACCTGGCGCTGCCGGCTGGGTATGAGAGAACAGGCGTGCAGCGTGCGCGTGGTGCATGAGCCCAGGCTACGGCCGGGGCTTTGCTTTTTTGTGCGCGCTCTTCTGGCTGCTGAAGATGTGGTTATAGAGGCGCCATGCGGAGTTGTGGAGCAGGCGGGTCTGCTCGGCTTTGAGGGCGGCGTAGGAGCGGCGGACGTAGTGGTCGAACTCGGGCGGCCAGCCGATGGTGGAGCGGCGCTCGGAGAAGTCGCCCTCGGCCCACTTGGCCATGACGGCCTTGTATCCGACGACGTGGGTGACGAACTCAAGCAAGCACTGCGGTATCTCTTCTTCGATGATGAGGTAGGCCTTCTGGATGATGATCTTCTCGCGAATGTCGTTCAGGGGCATGAAGATGGTGTTCATCCAGAGAATCCATTCCTTGAGGTCTTCGTCGCGGATGGGCTCGCTTTTCTCCTTGCCCTGGCGCTTGAGCAGCGAGCGGTAGGCGATGTGGCCGGCCTGCGAAGCGACGTAGAGGGGTCCGTAGAACTCATTGAGGCGCTTGTTGACCAGGCGGAGCTTGTCGCGGCGGCGGGCGAGCATGCGCGCGCTGAGGAAGGTGACCAGATAGCCAGCGAAGGCGAGGATGACGGTGAGGATGGCCGCGCTGTGAAGCAGGCTTGGCTGGATGAGTCCGGAGAGGTCCATGACGTGTCTTGCCCTGGCGAAGAGTATACGCGTATGGGGCGAGTCCAGCGCGTGCGCTAACTCACTCCCAGATAGACGAAGCGCAGCAGGAAGAGCGCGGCGAGGGTGTAAAGGAGCCAGTCCTGCCGTCGGAAGCGGCCGGTGGCGAGGTGGAGGACGGCCCATGCGATGACGCCGAAGCCGAGGCCGTTGGCGATGGAGTAGGTGAGCGGGATGAGCACGAGGGTGAGGAAGGCGGGGATGGCGACGAGCGGATCGTGCCAGCGGATTTCCGTGATGGTGGCGAGCATCATGGAGCCGACGAGGATGAGCGCGGGCGCGGTGGCGGCCTGGGGCACGACGCCGGCGTAAGGCGCTGCTCCGATGGCGGCGAGGAAGAGCAGGCCGGTGACGATGGCGGTGACGCCGGAACGGCCTCCTGCTGCGACTCCGGCGGTGGACTCGACGTAGCTGGTGACGGTGGATGTGCCGGTGAGCGAGCCGAAGACGGTGGCGGTGGCGTCGGTGAAGAGGATGCGGTTGAGGCGGGGAATGGAGTGGTCGGCGGAGATGAGGCCGGCGCGCTTGGTGACGGCGACCAGGGTGCCGAGGTTGTCAAAGAGATCGACGAAAAAGAAGACGAAGATGATTTCAAGCAGGCCCTTGCTTAGGGCGCCGCGAATGTCGAGTTTGAAGGCGGTGTCGGCGAGGCTCCTGATGCCACCTGCGGCGGGTGTCCAGTGAACGAGGCCGAGGGCCCATGCAACGGCGGTGGTGGCAAGGACGCCGATGAGAATAGAGCCTCGGACCTTTTTGACTTCAAGAATGACCATGAGGGCGAGGCCGAAGAGGGCGAGCGCGGTGGAGGAATTGCGGATGTTGCCGAGGCCGACGAGGGTTGCGGGATCGCTGACCACAAGGCCCGCATTGCGGAAGCCGATGAAGGCGATGAAGAGGCCGATGCCGCTGGCGACGGCGGCGTAAAGCTCGTGGGGGATGGAGCGGAGAATCATCTGGCGGATGCCGGCGGCGGTGAGGGCGAGAAAGATGATGCCGGAGAGGAAGACCGCGCCGAGAGCCGTCTGCCAGGGGATGTGCATCTTGAGGCAGACGGTGTAGGTGAAGTAGGCGTTGAGGCCCATGCCGGGCGCGAGCGCGATGGGATAACGCGCGACGATGCCCATGAGGATGGAGCCGAATGCGGCGGAGAGGCAGGTGGCTGCCGTGACGGCTGCGAGCGGCATGCCGGTAGCCGACAGGATGGCGGGATTGACCAGGACGATGTAGGCCATGGTCAGGAAGGTCGTTGCGCCGGCCAGAATCTCAGTGCGCCAGTTGGTGCCCAGATGAGTGAATTCAAAATAGCGTTCGAGTGATTTGACCATAGACGGGTGCTTTCAGGAAAGCACATGCGGGGCGCATCACAAAGCGATTTGTTTGCTGCGGGTGTTTTGATTGCGGGGTCAGAGAGTGTGCCTTATAATCGGCTACCGTCGTTTCAAAACCCCGCGACAGCATGTGAAACGCACAGGAGAGGTCATGGCTTATTACGTAATGCTGAATTTTGAGGACGCTGATCCGAACGCCGCGCCGGGATTAGTGGCAGGCATCAAGGGCAAGGATGTTCCGAAGGCGGGCACGATTGGCAGCGCGGCGGCCGGCACCACGAAGATCTATGCCAACCGCGCGCTGGGCAAGTCGACGTTCTGGAAGAAGAAGGAAGTTGTCTACTATCCATGCCAGGAGATATTGGATCGCGATATCAAGGGGACACTTGACCGCGCGGACCTGGCGAAGATTCGCAGGGATTGCCAGACGGCCAAGACGGTTGGGTTCGTCATTCACGGCACGCCGAGCGACACGGAGCACGGCTTCTCGACCAGCGGCGGAATTGTGTGTACGTGGAAGCAGCTTGGACGCCTGGCGCTGCTGCTGCTGCCCGATGGGCAGGAATACAATGTCGCGCTGATCATGTGCTATGCGGCCCGCTCACAGCAGGCGGATCTGGACCATAACGGCCAGATACCGGTGAACGAACTGAAGACGAGCTTCGCATACAAGTTTTTCCGCAGCATCTGCGTGTATCGCAACAT
Source organism: Acidobacteriota bacterium (assembly GCA_028876395.1). GTDB lineage: Bacteria > Acidobacteriota > Terriglobia > Terriglobales > Acidobacteriaceae > Telmatobacter. Next base: position 18,348 of record JAGWRX010000149.1, on the reverse strand, counting down.
ACGCATGAGCGCGAGGACGGGCGCGGTGTCAAACGACAACCACCTGAGCCACACGGTGGAGACTGAAGAACAGGTCTTTCTGGCGCTGGAAAAGCAGCAGGGCATGCAACTGCGCAACCTGAACAAGGCAACCATGGATACGCAGAAAACCAACCTGCTGAAGAGGAAAGGGCTATCGGCCCCGGACTTCGATCTGGAACTCCAGAAATTTCTCAACAACCCCAATCGCGTGCCGCACGGCGAAGTGGAGACATTTGCAAAGCAATACATGATCTACACGCCGTACATGATGGGATTTATCCAGAACAAGTTTGACCAGGCGAAGCTTGGGAATCGCTCGAAGTATGGGAAGCTGATTTATACCTTCAGTGGCGGGGTCCTTGAGATCATTGCCCGCTACGATACGGACAGCCACGGCGCGAATTACTCGCTTTACCGCGGCGCGCTCCTGCCGATTTGAAGTGCAGCCCTGGGAGCGCGTGAGGTGCGGGCGGAAACCCGCACCCAGCAAGGCTGTCGCGCGTCCGCAGATTTTTCAGAGCAGCTTTGCGGCATCCTTTGCGAAGTAGGTGACGATGAAGTCGGCGCCGGCGCGACGGATGCCGAGGAGCGACTCGAGGATGGCGCGATCGCGGTCGAGCCAGCCTTTTTCGAAGGCGGCCTGGAGCATGGAGTACTCGCCGGAGACCTGATAGGCGCCGAGGGGCACATCAAAGTTCTCGCGGGCGGCGCGCACGACGTCGAGATAGGGCATGGCGGGCTTCATCAGGATCATGTCCGCACCTTCGTCGAGGTCGAGGTCGATTTCGCGCAGCGCCTCGCGGAGGTTGGCACCGTCCATCTGGTAGGTTTTGCGGTCGCCGAACTGCGGCGCTGAGTCGGCGGCCTCGCGGAAGGGCCCATAGAACGCAGAGGCGAATTTGGAAGCGTAACTCAGGATGGGCGCATTGATGTCGCCAGACTGGTCGAGCGCGCGGCGGATGGCGGCGACACGGCCGTCCATCATGTCACTGGGGGCCACGATGTCTGCTCCGGCGCGTGCAAGGCTTGCGGCGGTGCGTCCGAGGAGTTCGAGAGAAGGGTCGTTGTCAACTTCGTAGCCTTCGGGGGTCTTGACGATTACGCCGCAATGGCCGTGGCTGGTGTACTCGCAAAGGCAGACGTCGGCAATGAGCACGAGCTCCTTTGCGGCGGAGGATTGCTTGATGGCGCGCAGGCCCTGCTGCACGATGCCGTTGTCATCCCATGCGCCGGTGGCCTGCTCGTCTTTTGTGTCGGGCAGGCCAAAGAGCAGCAGGCCTCCGATGCCGAGGCTGGCGGCCTCTTCGGCCTCGCGCACTGCCTCGTCAACGGAGAGATTGAAGACGCCGGGCATGGAGCCGACGGCGCGGCGGACGCCTTCTCCGGGACAGATGAAGAGCGGGTAGATCAGGTCGCCGGGGTTCAGCGTGGTTTCGCGAACCAGGGCGCGGAGCGGTTCGCTGCGGCGCAGACGGCGCATGCGTGTTACGGGAAAACTCATGCTTTCGATTGTACTGCGCAGGGAGGCTGGGACGCCGTGCCTTCCCGCGGCAAAAGGGCGTGTCAGACTTATCCCGGAACGGAGAGCGATGTGTGCCGGGCTGCCTGGCGGCGTGGTTAAGTAATGGCGGCGTGTCTTCGGACGTAAGTTATACGTTTCCTTTGAGGGAGTTATTGAGTGCATGGCGGCGTTTGGAGTAGGATGGCGGGAATTACTCAGTACACCCCCGAATTCAGGAGAGAACTGCACTGTGAAGCGCAGAACTGCGGTTTCGGCGATGGCCGGATTATGGATGTGCACTTTACCGGGAGCGCCCGCGTTATGGGCGCAGCAGCAACAGCCAACGCTGAGCAAAGATGACCAGTACAAGATTTCGGAGATGTTGCGCGACGCCCATGACGACGTGAAGAAGCACTACTACGATCCAAAGCTGCAAGGCCTGGATTGGGACGCGCAGTACAAGCGATTCTCGGCCATGATACCGAAGGCGCAGGATATTGGCACGGGCTTCGAGATTGTTGCCGCATTTCTGGATGAGCTGAAGGATTCGCATACTTATTTTGTGCCGCCGATGCGCTCGACCCGCTACGACTACGGGTTTCGATTTGAGCTGATCGGCAATGAATGCTTCGTCACCCACGTGCGGCCCGCGACGGACGCTGAGTCCAGGCTGCGTGTCGGCGACCAGATCATGCGAGTGGATGGCTACAACCTCAATCGCGACGATTTCCATAAGCTGGGATACTTTTTGAACGTTCTTTCTCCCCAGGTTGCGGAACAACTCGACCTGCGATCACCGACAGGCGAGGTTCGGCGGGTGGTTGTCCGGTCGAGCGTCAGGCCCCTCAAGAAAATCATGGATTTGACTGGGGAGAGCGATGGCTTCGATCTGGTGCGTCGCAGCGAGGACGAGGATCACGCAACACGGTCCCGCCTTGTGGAAAGCGGAGATCTTGCCATCTGGAAGCTGCGGCAATTTGATCTTGACGACGGCGAAGTGGACAAGTTCATGGGCCAGGCGCGCAAGCACAAGACGCTGATTCTTGATTTGCGCGGGAACCCCGGCGGGGCAGAGGACACGCTGAAGTACATGGTCGGCGCATTCTTCGACCATGACATCAAGATCAGCGATCGCGTGACCAGGAAGAAATCCGAGCCGCTGATCGCAAGGCAGCACGGGACTCCGTTCAACGGAAAGTTGATCGTGCTGGTGGATGCGGGATCCGCTTCCGCCGCGGAGATCTTTGCGCGGGTGATGCAGCTGGAGCACCGCGGAACGGTGATTGGGGACAGGACGGCCGGAGCGGTGATGGAAGCGGAGCACTACAGGGAATCGCGCGGAGTGGACGTCAAATTCTTTTACGCGTTCAGTGTGACTGAAGCCGACCTGATCATGACGGACGGCAAGAGCCTTGAGAAAACTGGTGTGACGCCGGACGAACAGGTGCTGCCGACCGGAGCCGATCTGGCAGCGGGCCGCGACCCCATGCTGGTGCGCGCGGCGGAATTGGGCGGCGTGAAGCTGGACCCGGTCGAGGCAGGCAAAATGTTTCCGTTCGAGTGGCTGCCTCTCTAGCTTGCTCAGGCTTACGTCAACTGGTCGTAGAGCGTGGTATTGCGGTAGCCGAGGAGCGTGACGAGGGTCCAGATGCCGAGCGCAGTGCCGATGGGGATTCTGAGCAGGCTGAGGAAGGCCGCCACGATGGCGACGACGCGACCCCATTGGGTGCGCTGCCAAAGTCCCCAGCCGGCGGCCAACGCCAGCGCGGAACGGAGCCCGACGAAGACCCAGGCAAAACGCAGGATCATGGGGACGAACCACTCCGGGCCCATGGGTCCATGTCCCCAGGGACCGTGCGGCCATGGGCCGAAGTGACCCATGAGGAATTGATTGGCGAAAAAGAGCCCGATGGTGCCGAGGACCAGGGAGAGTCCGCCGTAGACGAGCCAGACGATGGAGAGCGCCTTGATTCTGCCGTCGTAGTTCTGTACCTGGAAGTCGAGATTGGGAATGGGCGATGCGATGGGACGACCGCATCTGGGGCAGGCGGGCTGCCCTGGCGTCAATGCCTGACCACATCCGCTGCAGAACATGGTTGCCTCCTGATGCGGGCGAGCCGGCCTTGAGGTCTGTCGTGTCCGGGCTCCAACCGCCAAGCTGAGAATGGTACGCAAACCGGGCGCGCGGCGTTCCGCTGTGCTGCATGCAACCGGCCGGGTGAAGAGGATTCTACTCCTTGTTATTGGGCGGGCGCCTGCGGTCCCAGCGCTCTTCGTGGCGGTCGTCGCGCAGGACGAGGGCGAGGACGCGGCCCTGGGGGTCGCGCTCGGCGGTGATGCGGGTGATGCTGCTGCCGTTGGGATAGAACAGGATGGACGGCGACTCGGCTGCCAGCTCGGCGATTTCGCCGTAGACGTTTTTCTGATAAAGCTGCTCGCCCTGCAGGAAGAGGGTGACGGCAGGCTGGCCGTGCGCGTCATAGTATTCGCCTGTGAAGCTTTCCAGCTGCGCCGGTGTAAGGCGAAGCGCGGGCGGATGCAGGGGAATCATGAGTCGCTCGGCCAGCGGAGGCGGTTCTTCGCCGCGCAGCCGGCGGTGGGCGAGCAGCCAGCGGGGCAGGTCGGGTTCGTTGAAGGCGCGGGTCCAGCAATCGTGCTTGAGACCCTGGTAGACCCAGAGGCGGATGTGGCCGCCGGAGGCCTTGAAGGCGTCAAACATCAGATCACTTTGGCGCGGCGGGACGATGTGGTCGTCGCCGCCGTGGAAGAGCCAGACGGGAGTGCGGCCCAGGGCACGTGCATACTGTGCGGGCAGAGTGGCGGAGTCACGCCAGCGCTCTGGAGCGTAACTCCAGAAGACGCCGCCGGCGGCGATGGCGATGGCGGCCCAGCGCTGAGGGCGCAGGCGGGCCAGTTCCCACGCGCCGTATCCGCCGAGGGAGAGGCCGGTGAGGTAAGTGCGCGCGGGATCGGCGTGGAACTCGGCGGTTTCCTGATCGAGGGCGGCGATGGCCATGGCCATCATGCCGGGGTCGGTCCAGTAGCGGGCCTGCGGGCACTGGGGCATGACGATGATGAAGGGCCAGCGCTCGGGGTGGTCGCGCACGGCCTGGGGCAGGCCGATCTGCGTTTGCCACATGCCGTCCGCGCCGCGCTCGCCGCGGCCGTGCAGAAAGAGAATGACGGGCCAGCGCTTGTGATCGTTGCTCCGCCAGTCTTCAGGCAGGTAGACCTGGAAATGATAAGCAGCCTTGTTCAATACCAGTGTGCGATTGAGGAAGCCGGTTTCCTGGCGGTGGGTCTGCCGGGCGAATTGGAGCTCGGCGGCGGTGGCGTTGGCTTTGGCGGGGGTCAGCGTCCAGGCGATCCAGAGGCAGGCCGCCAGCAGTCCATGAGTCCGGTGCATAGTCGCATACCATCATAGAACGCCGCTTTGGGTGGATCCGGGGATGGCTCGTCTCGATGCCTGGCGGCGGGCGAGTGCCGGACGGGATGCGCGGCGGATTTTCTTTCGTGTTTCCTGACGGATTTCTTATGACCCGGCATGAAACAATCGGGATACGCATTCCACAATGCCGATGAACACACTCGAACCCGGAGACACGCTCGACCACTATCGCATTGAGGCGGCGATTGCGCGCAGCGGCATGTCCACGCTCTACAAGGCTACGGACCTGAACGACGGCAGAGTGGTGGCGGTGAAGGTGCCGCATGCGGAGATGGAGGCGGACCCGGTCCTATTTGAGCGTTTCAAGCGCGAGGAAGAGATCGGGCAGATGCTCGACCATCCGGGCATCGTGAAGACCTTCAACGATGAAGAGCGCAGCCGCGTGTACATGGTCATCGAGTGGGTGGAAGGACGGCTGCTGCGCACGATTCTGAATGCAGAAAAGAAGCTGCCGATCGAGCGCGCAGTGAAGATTGCGCTGGGGATGTGCGACGCGCTGGACTACATGCACAAGCGGGGCATTGTGCATCGCGACCTGAAGCCGGAGAACGTGATGGTGGATGCGGACGACCGGATCAAGCTGATCGACTTTGGTATTGCGATGAAGGAAGACGCACGGCGGCTGACGTTTGTGAATCTGTCGGCGACGCTGGGCACGCCGGACTATATCTCTCCCGAACAGGTGAAGGGCAGCAGAGGCGACCAGCGCAGCGACATCTACGCGCTGGGCATCATGCTCTACGAGATGCTGACGGGGCGCGTGCCGTTTGTGGGACAGAATCCGCTGGCGGCGATGAACGAGCGGGTGCTGAACGAGCCGACCTCACCGCGCGGACTGAATGCGGAGATTTCACCGGAGCTTGAGGAGATCTTGTATCGCGCGCTGGAGCGCGACCCACGGCACCGCTATGCGACGGCCCACGAGATGGCCTGGGACCTGGAGCATCAGGAGCAGGTGGGCGTGGAAGAGCGCGGCGCGCGGCCGGCGGCGCGCGGCGGGCGCACGGCATTGAACAGGAAAATGCTGCTCTACGCGGGGCTGGCGCTGGTGCCGGTGCTGCTGTTCGGGCTGATGCTGCTGCTGGCGCGGCGGTGAGGCGACGGTTCCGCTGGGGAGGTTGTTTGATCCCATGTCTCAACAGCGAGACATGGGGCATCGGGGTGGGTTGCTTTTACCACCGACTCATGCCGCGGCCCAGCAGCGCAGCAAGGGCGGATGCCTGAACTCGTTTGCTTTCCATCCCACTTGCCCACCCCTAACTTCTACTCTTGCAATCGACTTAGTCTCGTCGTACCATCGCAACACCGCGTCCTGTGACGTTCCCCCTTTGTGTTTCCCTTTTCGTTTTTGTACGGCGTCTTAGATGGCAAGTTTCCATGGCGTTGTGAAAGCGAACCATGCCAGAGTTAAAGCACAGCTTCTCCGAAGGTGAGCTCGTCGCCGGTAACTACCGCGTGGTCTCGATTGCGGGCTCCGGTGGCATGGGCGTTGTTTATCGTGCACAGGATCTTCGTCTCGAGCGCACTGTCGCGCTCAAATTCCTGCCGCCTGAGCTCAACAGCAGCGAGCGCGACAAGGACCGCTTTCTGCGCGAGGCCCGCACCGCGTCCTCCCTCGATCATCCCAATATCGGCGTGATTCATGGAGTCGAGCAAACCAGCGACGGCCTCACCTTTATCGTCATGGCCTACTACGAAGGCGCCTCACTTTCCGAGCGCACTCGCAGCGGCCCGCTCTCCGTCCACGAATCCATCGATATTGCCACGCAGATGGCAAGCGGACTCGCGGAAGCCCACTCCCGGGGCATCGTCCATCGTGACATCAAGCCGTCCAATGTCATGCTGACCACCTCCGGTCTTGTCAAGATCGTGGACTTCGGCCTTGCCCGCGTCGTCAGCGAACAAACCGCGTCCCAGGTCGGAATCACCGGCACTGTCCGCTACATGTCTCCCGAGCAGGCCATGGGCCGCCAGATCGATCAGCGCTGTGATATCTGGGCTCTCGGAGTCGTTTTTGCCGAAATGCTCACCGGCGAAAGCCCTTTCAGTGGCGAATCCATACCCGCCATGCTCTTTGCGATCCTCAACGAGCCACCGAAGGGCATAGGTTCCGTACATCCAGCCCTGCAGCCAATCCTCTATCGCGCGCTTGCCAAGGATCCTGCCCGCCGCTATGGATCCTGCGCTGAGTTTCTCGCCGATCTCGAAGCTGCCGCCCGCCAGATTCCTCTGACTACGCAGCAGGCCGCCAATGGAAAAGGCAAGGTTCCCTCAACGGCACACAGCAACAGCCAGACAAGCGCGCAAACCCGCCGCGCCCTCGTAGACGCTTCCCGCACTGCATGGCTGCCCGCCGCACACGAACGCTCGCCACTGACGAAATGGCTCCTTGGCGTTCTCGCGCTACTGCTCGTTGCCGCCCTCGTCGCCGGGTTGGTTCCCCCGCTGCGCAAGCGAGCTGTATCTCTTCTGGCTGGGGCGCCGGCTGAAAAGCACATCGCCGTTCTTCCCTTTGACAACATCGGCAGTAATCCTGAAAATGCCGTGCTCGCCGAGGGACTCATGGACTCGCTCGCCGGACGTCTTTCCAATCTCGACGTTGGCAACCAGTCCCTCTGGGTCGTGCCCAACAGCGTGGTGCGCCGCCGCAATGTAACCGACCCGGCCGATGCGCTGAGCCAGCTCGGCGCCAATCTTGTCGTCAAAGGCTCCGTTCAGCGGGATGGCAAGGACATTCACCTCACCGTCAATCTGATTGACACAAAGAACCTGCGGCAGATCGGCTCCGCGGACGTGGAAGACCGCACAGGAGATCTCTCGACACTTGAAGACGAAGCGGTCTCCCGCCTTGCGCACCTCATGAACATCACCATTACTCCCGACATGCTGCGCAATACCGGCGGATCGGTGAATCCGGCCGCCTATGAGGACTACCTCACCGCGCTTGGTTACACGCAGCGGTTTGACAAACCCGGCAACCTCGACCTGGCCATTGCATCCCTTCAAAAAGCCGTTCAAACCGACCCCCGGTTCGCCCTGGGCTATGCGCAACTGGGAGAAGCCTATCGCCTCAAGTATCAGGTCGAGCAGAATCCTCATTGGCTTGACGAAGCCCAGGCCAGCTGCCAGAAAGCCGCGGAACTGGACAACCGCGTCCCCGCGGTCTTCGTCACGCTGGCCCAGATTCATGACGTGCTGGGCAAACACGATCTGGCATTGCAGGAGTTCCACCACGCGCTTGATCTCGATCCAAAAGATGCCGCAGCCTTGGGCGGATTGGCGCGTTCCTACGAAGGTTCCGGCCGGACTGCGGATGCGGAAAAGACATTTCAGGATGCAGCCGCCATGCGCCCTGATGATTGGTATGGATATAACGAGCTGGGCGCATTTTACGACCGCCAGGGGAAATATCCGCAAGCTGTTGCTGCCTATCGCCAGGCGCTCCAGGTCACGCCGGACAATGCCGAGATCTATTCCAACCTTGCCAGCGCGTATCTCGACGCGGGCGGAAAGCAATCTCTTGCTGAGGCTGAGCAGGCTCTGAAGAAATCCGTCGCTCTTAACCCCAGTTACCCTGCCTACGCCAACCTGGGGCTCTTATACCTGGAGGAGAAGCGCTACGGGGAAGCTGCAACTGCAACGGAGCGGGCCCTTCAAATGAATGGCAACAACTATCTGGTATGGAACAACCTGGTCATCGCCTATGAGGGATCGAAGCAAGCTGAGAAGGCGGCGGCGGCGCGACACAAAGCTGAACAACTGGCTGAGCAGGCGGTCGCGCTTAAGCCGCGGGATGCAGTGGCGCAATCTACGCTGGCTGCGCTTTATGCAGATGACAAGCTCAACGACAAGGCCAGCGCCAGAATTCTGACTTCCCTTGCGCTGGCGCCCGACGATCCCAACGTCCTCGCCAATATTGGAGATGCATATGAATCCATGGGGGATCGGGGGCGGGCCTTGAAGTACCTTGAGAAGGCCCTCGGCAAGGGATATGCGCTCGACGACGTCGCCATGGAGCCTGGTCTGCAATCGCTGATCGCCGATCCACGCTTCAAGCCGCCAGGGAAATAGCCACAACCTAACCCCAGCCTGCAATCTCCAAAAGCAGGTCCACCGAGCGGGAAAAACCTCACAGAGGGAGAAAAACGAATGGCCACGAAAATCCTGAGCATTCCAAATGATCTCGAAAGCATGCAACTGGCCGTCGGGGACGCTCTAGAAATCACAGTGACGGAAGATTGCACCTGGTGCTATGCCCCCAGCCCCACTGATTGCTTCGATCCTCCCCCTGACGGCTTTCTTGCTGCAGGCTACTACGCGGCCACGACCCCTCCCACGACGTATGGTTCCTATACTGCCATTGCAGCGGGCACAATCTACATCAATGCCGTTGCAATCGGCGCATCGAAACGGGCTGGCGGTCCACCTTCCACAGCCGGGCACTCGATCACTGTGAGTTGAGCGGGACCCAGGCACGGCAGCAGACTCCTGCACAGCGGCGACGCGCCAGATGTGTGAGAGAGCTAAAAGAACCTTGATAGCGAGGTCACGGCCGAGTTTCGTGCCGGGGGCACGGTGAACTGTGCCCCCGGCGCCCGAACTGATCACAAGGGAATCAGAACGTGGAAAAGCTTCTGACGTTCAATGCAGCAGCCGCTGTGTGAAGTTTGTATCACCGGTGGACATCATGAATATGTGAGCCAAGGAGACTAACCGGATTCCATCGGGACAGAGTCATGGCCATGCAGGCAGGCTGGTCACTCCGGCAAACCGTTGTACTGGATCGCGACCAGCGTGCAGTCATCCTGCGCCTCGTTGGGCGCCTGGAATCTCGCCACAGAATCAAGAATCTCAGCAACATCCTCATAGGAGGCAATCGTGCCCAATCCGGAATCTCCAAAGCATTCTCCTGCGCTGTTCTCGGCCTCAGCCAGGCCATCGGTTGCAAGCAGAAGACGCTCGCCGGGGTGTAACTTGCAGCGCGCAGAGACGTAAGTTGCTCCGGCAAGCAGCCCGACGATCGGATTTGCATCTTCCAACTCCCGGATCACATCGCCCTGAATCAGTAACGGCTTGACGTGCCCGCAGTTTATATATTCGACGGTTCCGTCCGCAGAGAGCTTGAGCAGCACCATCGTCGCATACTTGCCCACGTTGCGCGTGCAGAGAAAGTGATTTACGAGTGCCGCTATCTCCGGCAGGCTTTGCCTGGAACGGAGTTGAGCGTGGATGATGCCTTGAAGCGTTGCCGCCACAATTGCCGCAGGGACACCTTTGCCAGAGACATCCGCAATGCCGACGCATACGCAGTCTTCAAGCATGATGGCCTCGTAAAAATCTCCGCCAATTTCGAGACAGGGAATACTCTTTGCCTGGAGCACGGCGTACGGGATTTCCGGCAAGGTAATGGACATGAGACCGCTGTGAATCCTCGCTGCAATTTCGAGTTCTTCGCGAGCCCGGCGGGCGTTGTATTCCTCCTCAGCGAGCAGGACGTTATGGAGAAGCGCCGCAGCTTCCGTGGCGATGGTGTCCAGGACCTGGTGATCGACCTCGCTGAGATTCCCAACACCAATCTGGCTATCGAGATAGAGGAGTCCAAGCAGCTCTGTCTGCTGACTTTTTGAGTCACGCTTTCGCAATGGGATGGCGTAGATGCTGCGAATCTTATTGACCATAACGCTGGCCCAGGCCGACACATTTTCGTCTGCGGTGGTGTCGCTGATTGAAAACTTCGATTCACTTTCAATTGCCCGTTGCATGGCCCGGCGAGAGACGGTCGAGTCCTCGTCCACGATTCGTCCGTCCGCGGTCAACCCGAGCGCCAGCCTCATCTCGCCGTTTTCGCGAAGGAATACAAAGCCACGTTCAACCCCGGTGAGTTGCAAAGTCAGCTGCAGCAACGTTGTCAGGATTTCTGTAATTGCGCCTCCAGCGTTCAACTGGCGCGCAGCGCCGAGGAGCCAATTCAGACGCTCAATTTCACTGCCCTCTGGGCGGTTGGGTTGACTGGGTGGTGCAAGCAACGTCATCGAAGAGAGCAGGCCGCTGACTGAATTGTGACCTGAGCTGGCATCAAGTCCGGAACCAGTGTCCAGTTGAAAATGAATCCTGGACCCCTCGAGTGAGCCGAGCTGGAGCACATCGCCATGTTTAAGATCAGCTCGCTGTACACGTGTTCCATTCAGGAACGTGCCGTGGGTGCTGTTTCTGTCAACAACTGTCCACACGCTACCGTCGTTTACGATCATTGCGTGTTGGCGCGACACGCACGGGTCGCTCATGACAACATCCTGGCCCGGCGAACGGCCAATCGACGTGGACGCGGCCTTAAGTGTGACGGAGTGCTGTCCCTCCTGATCGGCATATCGAAGTCTGGGAACGTCCATTGCTTCATTCACCTTGTATTTTGCCGAAGAAATCACCCGAGGAATTCCTGTTGCCAGGAAGGTTTTGTATGAAGATGCAACCCTGCTTGCGGCCGGGCACAACATTCATTGAAACGGGACATCTGCGGATTTGTCATCTCCTGAAAGCGACTAACGAATTCGCCCCGCGCCCTCATAAGCCTGATGGGGGAGCGCTCAGAACGAAGGGAAAAGCAAGAGACATCGTATTATGATGCGCCGGAGTGACGGTCGGCAATCCCAAAAGACCGCCACCCGCTGGCGTATCGCTGCGGAGGTTGTTTGATCCCATGTCTCAAAAGCGAGACATGGAGCACCCGGCGGAAGAGTCAGGCGCGGGGGCTTGACGTTCTGTCCCGAGTGAAAATGGGTGGGAACGGGAAAGGGACTGGGCGCGCGGGCGAATGAATCTGCCGCCGAAGGGATTGATGGAGTGAACGGCGTTTAACGTGACTGACTGGAACTCGGGCGTTGTGGTTTCCCACCCTTCCGCGATAAGGCTGCGGAAGGATGGGGCACCCAAATTCATTGGCTGGAAAAAGGGTAGGCCACCCGCCCGGGGCATGTGTCCGCGGGGCGCTGGGAGAGTGGCGGCGTTTCGGACACATGCCCCAGTTTTGTTTGCTTAGCGGTAGGAGTCGTCGCGGTGGATGACAAACTCGGGGTAGGCACCGCCGCCGAGTTCGTGAAGGTCCATGCCGATGCGCTCGCCGTCTGCTTCGACGCGGAAGGGGAGCACGCGGTTGAGCAACCAGAACAAGAGATAGACGAGCGGCAGGATGAGGCCGAGGAGCGTGGCGATGCCGACGAGCTGGGCGATCAACTGGCCCGGCGCGGAGGAGAAGATGCCCGCTGCGATGAGTCCCCAGATGCCGCTGACGGCATGCACGGAGATGGCGCCGGAGGGGTCGTCGATGGAGAGGGCGAGCTCCAGGAGTTCGACGAACACGGGGGTGATGATGCCTGCGACGATGCCGGCGATGAGGGCTTCAACAGGCGTGGCGATACTGGCGCAGGCGCTGGAGGTGACGAGTCCGGCGAGCCATCCGTTGGCGCAGAGGCTTGCGTCGGGCTTGCCGAAGCGGATGCGTGTGATGGCGAAGGTGGCGGCGAGGGCTCCGGCGGCGGAGAGCAGCGTATCGATTGCGATGACCGGGAGCGCGGTGGGCGTGATGTTGAGCCAGAGGATGGCTCCGGCCATGTTCCATGCGAGCCAGCCGACGAGCGCGAGCAGGCAGCCGAAGAGGACATAGACGGCGTTGTGGCCGGGCATGGCGGTGGAGAGGCCTTCGCGGGGGAACTTGCCCTTGCGCGGACCGGCGATCCAGACGACGACAAGAGCGCTGAGGCCGCCGAGCACGTGAACGAGAGACGCGCCGCCGCCGTCGAGGAAGCCCTGGCCGAGCGCGAAGTTGAGGCCGAGCTGAGCGAGCCAGCCGGTTCCCCATACCCAGTAGGCGAGAAGGGGAAAGACGATGGCGGCGAGGATGGCGGCAGCGGCTGCGCCTGCGGCGATGCGCCAGCGGTCTGCTCCCGAGCCCCATGCAATGATGACGGCGAAGGCTACGGCGAGGAATTCGAAGAGGATGCCGAGCTGGGTCTCAACGGACTCTGCGCCGAGGCCGCTGAGCGCGAAGTGGCCGTGGCCGATCCAGTTCCAGGGCTTGCCTGCAATCTGAAACAGATAGCCAACGGGCGGATAGGCAAAGGTGGCGCCGATGAGCGCGAAGACGATGACGGCCACAGCCACGATGACGAGACTGCCGAGCAGCGACTGCGCGGCCGAGCGCGCACGGCCGAGGCCTGTGTTGATGAGCGCCACACCCGCGATGGCAAGCGGCGCCAGGAGAAGGAGCACGAGGGTGAGAGCAAATGCGGTTTCAGGGAAGGGAAGAGCTGCGTATGGATCCATGATTACTTTTCTCCTCGGCTGGCCAGATGGGCGCGCACGGCAACGGTGAGGCCGATAAGTTCGACGATCAGGCCTGAGAGAACAAAGATCGCGCGGGGCGCGGGCGAGGAAAACAGAACGATTGCCGCAACGGCGAGGAAGAATCCTGCTGGCATGACCAGCAGTCCGGCGTTTTTCATGGCCCTACCCTTTCAAACTTGCATTTGATGGATGACCGCTCTCCAGACACTGGTTCGAAACTTCTGGAGGAATTTGTGACGGAGCGCAACCGGTTGAAAACGTCCTTATGCATTCTAAAGCATCTGAAGGTTAGGATTGGCAGGAGTTGGCAGAGCGTGACCGCGTTGCAGTGCAGCGGCGCCGTCTACACGCCATCTTTTTGATTTCATCGGAGGTCTTCTTGATGAGTTTTTTGAACCGGCTGGTGGCAAACCGGCTGGGCGCTTTCAGTGTGCTTTCTGTGGCGGCGTTTCTTGAGGTCTGGGGCGACTCGCTTTTTCAGACGAGCTTTTACCGCTCGGCAGGGTTGGGCCGGGTGCTGGCGTTCGTGGCGGGAGTGGCGGTGCTGGCCTGCTACGGGTCAACGGTGAATGTGCCGCAGTGGGATTTTGGGAAGCTGCTGGGCGTGTACGTGGTTCTGTTCTTTGTGATGGTGCAGTTGATGGCGCGGGTGCGGTTCGGGCAGTCGCCCACGCCGCCGATCTATGCGGGCGGCGCGCTGATTGTGGCGGGCGGACTGGTGATTGCGTTCTGGAAGGGCTGAGCTGGGCGTTGAGGACCGCGATGCGTTGCGCGGGTGGATTGCGGTTCAGATGCGGCCGTTGATTGCCTGGACCATGAGGACGACTCCGATAGCGCCGAGGCCGACGTAGACGTACTTCATGAAGACTTCTGCGCGGAGGCGATGATTGATGACCCGGCCGAGGAAGATGGCGGGCAGCATGACGGGCAGGGCGAGCAGATAGTAGCGCGTGACGGCGTGCACCCAGAGGCCGCTGAGCCAGTAGCCGGTCATGCCGAGCATGCTGGCCGGAAGAAAGTAGGCCTGCAATGTGGCACGGAAGTGCTGTGCCGACCAGCGGCGCATGGATCCGTAGATGACGAGCGGGGGGCCGTTCATGCCGTAGGCTCCGCCGAGCACGCCGGCGGCGAAGCCGAAGAAGAGCAGCCAAGCGCGATGGTCGCTGCGCAATTCCAAAGGCGTGCTTCCGGAGAGCGAGTATGCAGAGAACGCGATGATGAGCGCGGCCAGCGCGCCTTTTACGGTTCTTTGGTGACTGCTTGTGAGCAGCAGGAGACCAAGCGGGATGCCAAAAAGCGTGGGCAGCACGAGCCAGCCTGTGCTGTGGAAATGAATCTTCTTCCAATCCTGCGCGACGACGATGCCGGCGATGGTGATGGAGACAAGCACGGCGAGCGGCGCGGCCACGCGCAGCGGCATGAAGAAGGCGAGCAGCGGAACAGCGGCCAGCGCCTCGCCGAATCCGAATGCCGAGCGGATGAGCGTGGCAAAAAACACGATGAGGAGCACAGCCAGGGTGGTGAGGTCGATTGGGATCTCCGGGGTGTGCAGTATTCGCGAACGACAGCGTTGCCAGAAGCCATGTTCTCACGCGCGGAGCGTTGGGTGCGGGTCGGATGATGCGATGGCCGCGCGGGTGAACCGGCGGCGAGATCGGGTGTGCGCGCGAGGGGTAGAACTCATCTGCGATTGGTGAAAATTGTCACAATGCGAGACGAGTGGCGTGTCGTTGATGGGACGTGATAATTTGTTTGGGATATCGCACTCTCTGGTATGCGTCGCGCCAGAGGGACGGTGGTGTATTCCCCGCAATCAATTTCATCACAAGGTATAGTGTTTTCAAGGCTATACAAAAGTTTCGCGACGCGAACATTTTTTCAAAATTGAGAGGCTGGAAAGCTTGCGAAGGCGCATTGGGCTGCTATATTGAATTTTCGGGGTCGTCCGATGCATTCCCCTCTTCCGCATTAAAACAGAAAATAACCGCAACGTATGTGACCGCCAGCACAGCGCGTTCCGTACGGTACGCAACTGAAGAATCGAAATCGAAGCAGGAAAGCATTCATGGCGCAGATATTTGATCGCAGCTCCAATGCTTTGGCTCGGGCGAGCCTGGTTTTGACGGGGCTGATTGTGATCGCACTTGGAGTGACGTTAAACCAGTTGCAGCGCTCACCCTGGGTCACGCGGCAGGGCCAGCGTCCGGACCAGCCGGTACCTTTCAGCCACAAGCATCACGTGCAGGGGCTGGGGCTGCAGTGCCAGTACTGTCACGTGACGGTGGAGAAGTCGAGCTACGCTGGAATTCCCCCGACCAAGACGTGCATGAATTGCCACGCGCAGATCTGGACGAACGCGCAGCTGCTGCAGCCTGTTCGTCAGAGCTGGGCTACCGGCGAGTCGATCACCTGGACGAAGGTTCACGACCTGCCGGATTACGCCTACTTCAGCCATGAGATTCATGTGAACAAGGGTCTGGGCTGCGCGACCTGCCATGGCCGGGTGGACCAGATGCCGCTGATGTATGCGCAGAACACGCTGCAGATGGAGTGGTGCCTGAACTGCCATCGCAATCCTGCGAAGAACCTGCGGCCGACCAGCGAGATCTACAACATGGCGTGGAGCAAGCCGACCGAGGATCGCCCGGTGTGGTGTTCGGTGGGAGATGAGAAGAGCGGGGTGCCGACGGCGCAGAGCGTGAATTGCGTGACAAAGGATCCGGGCGGAGCCGGGCCTCAGATGGCCTCGCTTGAGCTTCCGGCGGGCGGCGCAGGCGGCCTGGTGTCCGACGTGGCCGCAGCCAAGCTGCCGGCGATGCCGTCCTATCGCAAGTTCACCAGCCAGGATGATCTGGGGAAATTTCTGGTGAAGCACTACAAGATTCGCACCCCGCGAGAGTTGTCCAGTTGCGAGGTCTGCCATCGATGAGCCGGGACAGGATTCAAGGAACCACGAATAAGACGGGGAACAGCGTGGACAACGGAACAGACAAGGTTGCCAACGCCACGGTCGACGCGCCGATGAGCCTGGCTCAAGTGCGCGAGGAACTGAAGGGCGTGACGGGCAAGCGCTACTGGCGGTCAGTGGACGAGCTGGCCAATACGCCTGAGTTTCAGGCGGCGGTTGAGCGGGAGTTTCCCGGCTCGGCGCAGGAGTGGGTTGACCCGGTTTCGCGGCGCGGCTTTTTGAAGCTGATGGGCGCGTCGATGGCGCTGGCGGGGCTGGCCGGCTGCACCAAGCAGCCCGATGAGCCGATTTATGCCTACGTGAAGCAGCCGGAAGACCTTGTGCTGGGCAAGCCGAACTACTTTGCCACGGCGCATCCGTTTGTTACCGGCGCGGTGCCGCTGCTGGTGAAGAGCGACGAGTTTCGCCCGATCAAGGTGGATGGCAACCCCGACCATGCGTACAACCATGGGTCGTCGGATCCGTTTTCGCAGGGCACGCTGCTGGACATGTACGACCCTGACCGCTCGCAGCATGTGATGTATCGCGGCGAGAACCGGGAGTGGGCGGAGTTTGCCCAGGCGCTGCGCTTGAAGGTGGCCTCGACCAAGGATGGAACGGGCATCTATTTTCTGAGCGCGACGATTGCCTCGCCCACGCTGGCGCGGCAGTGGAAGGCTGTGCAGGCGGCTTATCCGAAGGCGAAGCTGGTGCAGTATGACCCGGCGGTGGCTGGAACGGCGTTGGCGACGGGCGAGAATGTTCAATACGCTCTGAGCGACGCCGATGTGATTGTCTCGCTGGATGCGGATTTTCTGTCGGGCGCGGCGTATCCGGGCTTTCACAAGCTGGTGCGCGAATACGCGGAGCGGCGCAAGTCGCCGGAGAGCGGGTTGAACCGGCTGTATGCGGTGGAGAGCACACCGACGACGACCGGCATGAAGGCCGAGCACCGGCTGGGGCTGCGCGCGAGTGAGGTCGCGGCGTTTGCGGCGGAGCTGGCGAAGGCCGTGGGCGTTGCGGGAGTGGATGCTCCGGCATATGCGTGGACCGGCGAGCAGCAGAAGTTTCTTGCCGCGCTGGCCAAGGATCTGAAGGCGCACGCAGGCAAGAGCGTGGTGATTCCGGGACTCTATCAGGATGCGTCGGTTGCGGCGCTGGCGCTGGCAATCAACAGCGCGCTGGGCAATGTAGGCAAGACAGCGTTTGTCTCTGCCGAGCCGCTGAATCCGCTGCCGAGCGACCAGATTGCCGACATGAAGGCGCTGGTGGCCGACATGAATGCCGGCGAGGTGGACTGGCTGGTCATACTGAATGCCAATCCCATGTATACGTCCCCGGCCGATCTTGGATTTGCGGCGGCCTTCAACAAGGTTGAAACCGTGGCGCACCTGGGCTTGCACCTGGACGAGACGGGGCAGATTTCCCACTGGCACGTTCCCGCGGCGCACTATCTGGAGTCGTGGTCGGACGCGCGGGCTTACGACGGCACGGTGTCGATTGTGCAGCCGCTGATCGATCCGCTGTATGGCGGCAGGACGGCGCACGATGTTTTCCAGTCGCTGCTGAACGATCCGATGCTGAGCGCGTATGAGGCGGTGCGCACCACCTGGAAGCCGGCTATTAAGGGCGACTTTGAGACGGGCTGGCGCAAGGCGCTGCACGCGGGCTGGATTGAGGACACGGCATTTGAGAGAGTGGCTTCCCCCAAGATCTCAATCCCCAAAGTGCCTGTGCCTTCAGCGAAAGACGCGGTGGAGATTATCTTCCGGCCCGATCCGAATATCTACGACGGGCGCTGGTCGAATGTGGGCTGGCTGCAGGAGCTGCCCAAGCCGGTGACGAACCTGAGCTGGGATAACGCGGCGATCATGTCGGGCGCCACGCTGACGAAGCTGGGACTGGAAGAAGACGACATTGTCGAGCTGAGCGTGGGCGGCGGCAGGGTGAAGGCGCCGGTGATCGTGGCGCCGGGCCATCCGGACAATTCGGTGACGGTATACCTGGGCTACGGGCGCGAGTTTGCGGGCCGCGTGGGTTCGGGCGCGGGCTTCAATGCGTACCGGATTCGCAACACGTGGGCGCCGTTCT
>JAGWRX010000148.1 GCA_028876395.1 Acidobacteriota bacterium | reverse complement strand
TTACGTCAGCTACGACCCGTTCTCTCAGTTTCCGAGTAGCCGAAAATAAGCGGCCAATCTTGTTGAGTCACACTCGTAGGGGCTGCAGAGAAAGTGCATTGTTCTCCAGTGGGACCTTCTCTGGAGAAGGGAGGATCTGCGGTTCCAGCTCTGATCTTGAGAGGGCAACACCAGTTAGAACTCCCAACTGCTAGCCTCGCTTGTACTGTTGGCTCTCTGCCATACCATGCATTTGCGCTCAGTCCAGTCGTGACATTCGCCGTGCACCTGCTCCCATGGCCACGATGCCGCACCACCCAATCGCGTCCGCAAGCGAGAAGCATTGCGCTGAGGAAAACTATGTCGACAGTTTACATCGAGCTAGTTGGAGCTTGTGCGACGAGGCGAAAAGTGCGATAAGGAGCAAGGGTCGTCAAAGCCTCAAAACTTCAGATACTCGAGAATGGGCAGAGATTGGCCGGTTATGCCGACTATTCGGCCGAGCGGCGAGAAGCCTGTTCTAATCAGGCCTTCGCCGCCAGCCTCAGATGTATCTCGCCTATGACGATCGTCAAAAGGGCAACTTCCTATTTCGCCTGTACCAGCCCCGCAATAACCGCATTAAGTTTATCGAGTATCTGGTTCCAGCCCTCCATTTGACCGCTATTTTTCGCGCTCTCCATGGGTTCATTTCCAATGAAGGTAAGTTTCGTCTGGCCGTTTCCGAGATCCTCAAAGATGGTCACGTCGTACGCACCGTCTATAGCCTCATGTTCTATTCCTAATTGCGCAGGCTCGATCTTGTTTCCCTTCGAGTCGGAAAAGTACATCAAGGAAACGATCTTCTCGTACGGAACAATCTCGTGGTATTCAACCGCATTCCAGAACTCCTGCCCATCCGGCGCCTTCATGCAGCAGAGAAATTTTCCTCCAACGCGAAAATCCATCTGGCAAACGGGCGCAGTAAAGCCCTTGGGCCCCCACCACTGCATCACATATTTCGGGTCCGTCCACGCCTTCCAAACCAGTTCGCGTGGGGCATCAAAAACTCTGCTGACAACCATCCGCTCCGTCTCATTCAACGTGTTTTTTGTCATCTCTGACCTCCTCTTTCTTCATTCGATTCAAAACCACGTCCAGCTTGTCGAAACTCTCTTCCCAGAACTGGCGATAGCTGATCGCCCAGTCGCTGACTGTCTTGATCGCCTCCGGCCTGAGCGTGCAAATACTCTCTCGTCCACGCTTCGTCTTGATCACAATCCGCGCCCGCACCAGATAGGCAATATGTTTTGAAATCATCTGCTGCGAGAGTGCAAACGGTTCCGTCAAGCCATGCACAGAGGCAGGCCCGCGGGAGAGCCTCTCGACCATCGCCCGCCGGGTTGGATCAGACAAAGCCGCAAATGTTGTACCTAACCTATCCACAACCATATGGTAGTGAATTCCCGCTGAATGTCAATTGCTATTCTCGCGACCGCAGTTTTCTGTTCCCTGATCTCCGAACCCTGACGCACGCGCGACGAGTGATCAATCGTCGCGCCACTCATCCATTGCTAAAAAGCAGGTTGCAGGCTGACCGGCTCGCCATCAACAGCACCCTCACCGCCGCCCGTCCCCCGCGCCTCGTGTATCCTGCCCCCATGCCCCACTTCCTCTTCAAGTCCGAGCCCGATGTCTACTCCTTCGATGGTTTTCTGCGCGACAAGGAGACCATCTGGGATGGCGTCACCAACCCCACCGCCGTCAAATACTTGCGCGAAATGAAGGCGGGCACAAAGTGGATCTTCTACCACACCGGCGACGAGCGCACCGCCATGGGCACGGGCACCGTAGTCAGCGTGGACCCCGCCGATCCCAAAGTCCCCATCGTCCGCGTCAAAGTCGGCAAGCGCCTCAAGCAGCCCAAAACGCTGGCGCAGATCAAGGCCGAGCCGCTGTTTGAAAAGTCGCCGCTGGTCATCATCGGCAGGCTGTCGGTCGTTCCGCTCACGCAGGAACAGTGGGACTGGTTCTTGGCCTGAGCCGCTGCCTGCCTTACCGTACCTCCGGCTGCTCGGCCGCCAGTACCGCGTCAGCAATCCGCGCCGCCTCAACCGCCGCCCGCACATTGTGCACGCGCACAATCGACGCTCCGTGCAGAATCGCCGCCACCAGCGCCGCCACGCTGGCCGTCTCGCGCGCCTCGACCGGCGCATCCTGCCCGCTGTGCAGCGGAGCCAGCGTCCTGCCCAGGAACGACTTGCGCGACAGCCCCGCCAGCAGCGGCCGCCCCAGCGTCAGCAGTTCCGCCTGCCGCGCGAGCAGGGCATAGTTCTCGTCGAAGCGTTTCCCGAAGCCATATCCGGGGTCGAGCACGATATGCTCCGCGTCGATTTCCGCAGCGGCAGCGCTGCTCAGGCTGGCTGAGAGCCCCGCGCGCACATCGGCAAGCAGCTCATCCGGCTCGAGTTGCGCCTGCCCGCGCCACTCCTCGGGCCGCCCCCGCGTATGCATCAGCACCACCCCGCAGCCAACCTCAGCACACACGGGCGCTAGTCCAAAGTCCCAGGAAAACCCGCTCACGTCGTTGATGATCTCCGCGCCCGCTTCCAGGGCCGTCCGCGCCGTCGCCGCCTTGTACGTATCCACGGAAACAATCGCCTCCGGCCGCGCCGCCAGAATCCCCGTGAGCACCGGCAGCAGCCGCGCCTGCTCCTCATCGGCGCTCACCGCCGGAGCCGTTGCAGTGCCCGCCGCGCCGCCCGCCCGCGAGCCTGGCCGCGTGCTCTCCGCGCCCAGGTCCAGCAGGTCGGCGCCTTCGTCCAGCAATTGAAGCCCATGGGCCACGGCATCTTCAGGACCAATAAAAAAACCACCGTCGCTGAAGGAGTCCGGCGTGATGTTCACCACGCCCATCACCAGCGTGCGGCGCCCCAGCTCCAGCGCGCGCGCGCGCAGCCTCCAGGTGCCGGGTGTGCGAGTCAATGGGTTCATTCCTGCTTCCAGTGCTCCGGGGTGAGGCCCTACTCGATTCTAAGAGCATGCCACTCCGCGCATGGTCATGCCACCGGCTTTTGCCTCCTGCTACACTCCGGGCATGGCGAATCTGGACATGACAAATCTGCGAAAAGTCCGGGTCATTCTTCTGGCCGGTCTTCTGGCTTCATCCGCCTGCCTGACGGCCCAGACGCGGCCTCCGCGCCTCACATCGCGCAAGCCCGTGAGCGCTGCGCCGGCAAAAGACCCGCTCGCCGACCGCATCAGCGCCATCCTGTCCGCGCCCGAGCTGAGCCACGCGGAGTTTGGCATCAGCGTGATGACGCTGGACGGCAAGGTGCTCTACGGGCTCAACGAGGGCCGCCTGTTTACCCCGGCCTCGAATGCCAAGCTCGCCACCACCGCCGCTGCCTATGCGCTGCTGCCCGTGGAGACGCTCACCTGGACCACCGACGTGGTCGCCGGCGGCGAGGTGGACGCAGCCGGCGTGCTGCACGGCGACCTGATCCTGCTCGGCGTCGGCGACCCCACCCTGAGCGCGCGCCAGTATCCCTATGTCGAGCCCTCCGCGGCCCCGCCCGCCGCGCCCGCGGAGCCCCAGCCCAAGCCAAGCGCCATGGCTGTGCTCGATCTGCTGGCGCAGAAGGTGCTCCAGGAGGGCATCCGCACCGTGGATGGCAACGTGGTCGGCGACGACAGCTATTTTCTCCACGAGCCCTACGGCACGAGCTGGGCGTGGGACGACCTGCAGTGGAGCTACGGCGCGCCGGTCTCCGCGCTTACCTTCAACGACAACACCATCGGGCTCAGCGTCTTGCCGGACTCCTCCGCGCCCGAGGGCGTGGCCGCCGTGTGGGAGCCCAATCTCGACTACTTCACCCTGGACAACACCATGACCATCGCTCCCCGGGGCGAAACGGCGCATCCCGGCCTGCAGCGCATGCCGGGCAGCCTGCTGGTGCGCGCCTGGGGCACCGCGCCGGCCGATGGCTTCCACGCCAGCCTCGCCGTCGAGGACCCCGCGGAGTTTACCGCGTCGGCCTTCCAGCGGGCGCTGCTCGAGCGCGGCATTACGGTTACCGGGTCCGCCACCTCCGCGCATCGGCTGCCCGACGGCGCTGGCGACTTTGCCGCCGAGCGCTCCGCTCCGATCAAGCTCCAGCCGCTCGGCCTGTCCACCATCGAGGTCCCGCTTAACGGCCGCCGCGCGCTGGCCCGGCACGTCTCCGTCCCCGTGGCAGAAGATATCAAGGTCACCAATAAGGTCAGCCAGAACCTCCATGCCGAGCTGCTTCTGCGCCTGCTCGGCAAGTTCTTCGGAAAGGATGGCAGCCTCGCCCAGGGCGCGCGCGTCGTCCGCCAGTTCATGGTCGATGCGGGTGTGAAAGACGACGACTTCTTCTTCTACGACGGCTCGGGCATGAGCATGGACGACCGCATCGCGCCGCGCGCCTACACGCAACTGTTGGCCTACGCCTCGCGGCAGGCGTGGGGTGCGGCATGGCGTGACACTTTTCCCATCGCCGGAGTGGACGGCACTCTTGCCAGGCAATTCAAAAATTCGCCGCTCAAGGGCCGCCTGTGGGCCAAGACCGGTACCCTCGACGAAACCAACGCGCTCTCCGGCTACCTGACCGCTGCCAGTGGCAAAACCCTCGCCTTCTCCATCCTCGTCAATGGCCGCCGCCCCGGCAGCGAGGCCGAATCGCAGGCCATCGAGCGCATCAGCGAAGCCATCGCCGCATCGGAGTAGCAGCCGCAGGTTCCAGGACGGACCGGCGCCGCGTTGGAACCCGGCGCCAAAACAACGCGTACCCTCTTTGTTCGATTGCATGACGTACCATGGTCGCTGCCGCGCCCTGCAACGGAGACTCTGTGACATCTGAATCGCCTGCTTCAACCACTCCGCCGTCCTCGCAATGGCTCAACGCCGGCCTTGCGCCGGTGGGCGTCCTCGCCCTGGTGCGCGTGGTGCTTTATCTCGTGGCGGCTCCGCACTACGGCTACTTCCGCGACGAGATGTACTACCTCGCGTGTGGCGAGCATCCAGCCTGGGGATACATGGATCAGCCGCCCTTGATTGCCTGGACCGCCTGGCTGCTGCAGCACACCATCGGCGTCTCGCTCTACGCGCTGCGTCTGCTGCCCATGCTGGCGGACGTGGCCGCCATATTTCTGACCGCCCTGCTGGCCCGCAAGCTGGGCGGCGGACGCTGGGCCATGTTTCTTGCTGCGCTGGCCGTACTGGTCGCTCCCATCAACCTCGGGTTCAGCCATCTGTTCACCATGAACGCCTTTGACCCGCTGCTGTGGACGCTGATCGCCTGGTGCCTGGTTAACCTGGTGCAGACCGGCAATGAGCGCATCTGGCTGCGCATCGGTACGCTGGTCGGCATCACGCTTCTCAACAAGTACGGCGTGCTCTTTCTTGTACCGGGCCTGCTTGCAGGCGTGGTGTTGTCGCCCCTGCGCCGCAGCCTCGCGAGGCCGTGGTTCTGGGCCGGGGTCGGCCTTGCCACGGTGATCGCCCTGCCCAATTTTCTGTGGCAGTTGCACTGGAATTTCCCTTTTGTCCAACTCGTTCATTCGGTGCGCGAGCATGGGCGCGACGTGATGCTGGCCCCGCTGCCCTATCTCGGCCAGCAGGCGCAGATGATCGGGTTTATCCCTGCGTTGCTGGTCATTCTGGGCGCATGGTTCTACATCTCAGCGCAGGGCAGGCGCTATGCGGTGCTGGGCTGGGGCTTTGCCAGTGTCCTGGGCCTTATGCTCGTTCTCAAGGGCAAGTTCTATTACGTCGCCCCGGCATATCCCGTGATGTTTGCCTCCGGCGCGGTCCTCCTTGAGCGCTGGACGAACAGCCGCGGCATGCGCTGGACGCGGCCCGCCTATGCCGTTGTCATGTTTGCTGTGGGAGCCTTGATTGCGCCGACAATCATTCCGGTCCTCTCCATCCAGGACTACATCGCCTACACACAGAGGCTTGGAATTCAGCAGCCGAAATTCGAGAATCAGCCGCAGAGCAGCCTGCCGCAAATCTACGCCGACATGATGGGCTGGGAGCAGCGCGTCAAGCTCGTCGCAGACTACTACCGCTCGCTGCCGCCCGCTTTGCAGAAGGTGACGGCAATCGGAGCGCCCAACTACGGCGAGGCGGGCGCCGTGGACCTGTTCGGGCCGAAGTACGGATTGCCCAGGGCAATCAGCAGAGCCAACAACTACTGGATATGGGGTCCGCGCCAGTACACCGGCGAAAGCATCATCCTCATGGACGAGGACTCGCCCGAAAAATACCTTCGCAGTTGCAGGTCCCTAACGCTGGTTGCCCGCCCCGGCGACCCTTACGCGCGCCCGGACGAGGATTATCCCATCTACCACTGCGTCGGGCTCAGCCCCAGCCTCCAGGAACTGTGGCCCCGGCTGAAACCGTGGAAGTAGCCCCGCCGGCCGCGTGGCCCCGCCCGTGGTCGGCAAGCTGTATCATCAGGAAACGAATGCGTATGCGTCTTTTTCCTGCTTCTGTTGCGGTCCTACTTTGCGTAGCCGGCCTGGCCCTGGGCGCGGCCGGCTGCCGCCACCTGCCGCCCTCCAAGCCGTCCTCGCAATGGACGCCCCAGGAAGCGCGCGGAGCACAGGTCTTTCAGCAGAACTGCGCACGCTGCCACTACCCCACAACCACCGCAGGGCTGCACGGCCCGGGTCTTCAGGCGCTCACAAAGCTCCCCTCCATGCCCTCCGGCGCGCCGCCCACCGACGAGCGCATCACCACCACCATTCTGCACGGGCACGGCACCATGCCGGGCACGCTAATCACTGATGACCAGCTCGCCGACCTGCTGGCTTATCTTCACACCTTATGACAGAAGAAGCCCGCGACAACTCCGCCGAGTCCCCGCAGAAGCCCGCCAATGCGGCCCCTCCGCAGCGGCTTTTGCCGCTGCCCGGCATGGCGGCCATCGGACTGTACCTGCTGCTGCTGGCCGGCGTCATCATTCTTGGCGTGGTCAGCGGGCGGCGCTTTCCGCCGCTGTTCCTACTGTTCGCTGCCGCCTTCATCGCCACCAGCGCGGGACTTCTCATGCGCTTCCGCTGGGCGTGGGCATCGGCGCTCGCCGCCGCGCTGCTGCTTGCCTGCTACAACCTGTGGATCTTCTCCACTCTGCACGCCGCTCCCGCCCTCGTGCAGGGACTGCTCAACCTGGTTTTCTTCCTCTACCTGGTGCGCACTGAGGTGCGGGAGGCGCTCCGCTAGGCCCGGCCCCAGGAAACTCCTTATGCGCGCTTTACAGGCGGAGTGATAACCTCACCGCATGTTCCGTGCGACTCTGCGAACCCTCCTTTCCCTTGGATTGCTTCTTCCTCTTCTCACCCCGGCGCTGGCCGCCGACGCACCCAAAAAGCGCGACATTACGCTCGACGACCTCGCCCGGCTCGTGCGCGTGGGCGCTCCGGTCGTTTCGCCCGACGGCCAATGGGTGGCCTACACCGCCAGCCAGGCTGACACCAAGGAAGACAAGACCCTCACCCACCTCTGGATGGTCAAGTGGGATGGCTCCGCGCAGATCCAGCTCACCTATGGCAAGGAAGGCGCGTCGCAGCCCAGGTTCAGCCCTGACGGCCGCTACATCAGCTTTCTTTCCTCGCGCCCCGGCCCCGCCAAGGGCGAACAGGTCTGGCTGCTGGACCGTCGCGGCGGCGACGCGCAGCAGCTGACCGGCGTCACCGATCAGCGCATCGAAAATTACCTCTGGTCGCCCGACTCAAAGAGCCTGCTGCTTACGCTTCATCCCAAGGCCGAGCCGGACGCCGAAGAAGGAAAGCCGCCCGCGCCGCCCAAGCCCGTCGTCATTGACCGCTACCACTTCAAGCAGGACATCCAGGGCTACCTCCACGACAACGACTGGGACGCGCTCTATCTCTATGACATCGCCACCAAGAAGGCTGAAAAGCTGACCACCTCGAAGAACGTGGACGAAAAGAATCCGGTTTTCTCCCCTGACGGCAAGTGGATCGCCTTCGTCAGCAATCACGATGCCGACCCCGACCGCAGCGACAACTCCGACATCTTTGTCGTCGAGCCCAGAGCCAGTTCCGCGCCGCGCCAGCTCACCACGTGGACCGGCCCCGACGACGGCCGCCTGGCCTGGTCGCCGGATTCCAGGTCCATCGCCTACACCCAGGGCGCGCCCCTTCCGCTGCTCGAGTATTCGCAGGACAAACCCGCCGTCGTCACCCTCGATGGCAAGGTCAGCTATCCGGCCGCAACGCTGGACCGCAGTGTCCGCGAACCCATTTACTCCGCGGACGGGCATCTGAGCTATCTCGTCGCCGACGACCGCAACCAGTATCCCGCCGAAGTCGAGCTGGCCGGGAACGCCGGCAAGCGCCTGCTGGCGCAGCAGGGAACCGTGATGGCGTGGGACACAGCCGCTGGCCACATCGCCGTCCTCTTCACCGATGACGAAGCCCCCGGCGAGATCTACGCGTTTGAAAACGGCGCGCTGCGCAAGCTCTCCACCCATAACGACGCGCTTGTCGCCGAGCTGAACCTCGTTCCGACAGAAGGCATCGAGTTCAAGAGCAAGGATGGCACTGAAGTCCACGGCCTCATCACAAAGCCTGCCGGTTTCAAGCCGGGTTCGCCCGTGCCCATGGTGCTTTTCATCCACGGCGGTCCCAACGCCCAGGACGAGCACAGCTTCGACTTTCTGCGCCAGTGGCTGGCCACCAGGGGCTATGCGGAACTCAACGTCAACTATCGCGGCGGCTCAGGCCGCGGCCAGGCCTATGCCAAGGCCATCGCCGGCGACTGGGGCCACTTCGAAGTGCAGGACCTTCTTGCAGGCGTGGACAAGGCCGCCGCCATGGGCGTCGCCGACCCCAACCGCCTCGCCGTCACCGGCTGGAGCTACGGCGGCATCCTCACCGACTACACCACCGCCAGCACCGACCGCTTCAAGGCCGCCATCAGCGGCGCAGGTGTTGCGGCGCCCATGTCCTTCTACGGCGTCGACCAGTACATCCTGCAATATGACAACGAACTCGGCCAGCCGTGGAAGAACTCCCAGCTCTATCTCAAGATGAGTTACCCCTTCCTTGAGGTCGATAAGCGCATCCACACGCCCATGCTCTTTATGGGCGGCACGTCCGACATGAACGTGCCCCTCATCGGCGGCGAGCAGATGTACCAGGCGCTCAAGTCTCTCGGCCGCCCCACCGAGCTGGTCGTCTACCCCGGCCAGTTCCACGGTTTCACGCGGCCCAGCTTCATCCGCGACCGCTACGAGCGCTGGCTGGCCTGGTGGGATAAGTACCTGAAGGCGGCGGCTACCCCGGCAGCGAAGTAACATAACTGCAGATAACAGATTCCCGAAGACTGTTACCGGCACACACTCGTCAGCTTGTCCAGCGGTTCCGGCGTGAACGGTGGATACTGCAGATGCCGCGCATTCAAAAACTGATTCGGCAGCGAGCCGCCGTCCTTTGACGCCGCATCCGGGTCCAGCGCGTAGGCGCGGTCGCGCTGAACCTCGGCCAGCGTCCGATAGCGGAAGCCTTGTCTGTGCAGAATCTCTAGTAGATCGGGCAGCATCAGTGTGGTGAATGTCGTTTCGTGTAGCAGCAGCACGTTGGGAATCTCGCGGCCGAAGGCAATGCGCTGCTCCTCGCGTCCCACGCGGATGAACTGCGCCGCATTCTCCAGATAGCTCTGCCGCAGCCAGCCAATGGCGTCGTTATCATTCTTCGCCTCGCAGCGCATGTAGGCGTCGTTCCAGTCATCGTCGTCAAAGTTCAGCGTCACCTGCGCAATGCGATAGCCGTGCTCCTTGAGCCATGCGCGCACGGCGCGGCGCTTGTGCAGCGTGTCGCCTTCGCACAAGTAGGGATAGCGAAACCAGCGCCAGTCGCGCCCATCCGCGTACTGCGCCAGAGCCGGCTCATTGCGCACAATATCCTGCTCAAAGACCTCGGCCGTCACATCCGTCAGCGAGGGGTGCGACCATGTGTGATTCCCGATGTTCATACCTGCCCGCACCCATGTGCGCAGCGCCTCCTGCTCGTCTTCGTCGTCGGCCACGTCCACCGAATTCACAAAGCCGTAGACGCCTTTCAGGTGATGCGCCCGCAGCTCTGCCGCCAGCGTGGCCGCAATGTGTGCACGCGTCTCACCCTCAGGCAAATCCCCGGCTGCCGGCAGGTCATCAAACGTGAGTGCGACTACCGGATGCCTCGCCAGTCGCACGGCTCTGCGCGCGCGCCGGGTGTTGCGTTGAGTCGGCCGCCGGGTGCGCCTGCTCGGCGCAGGCGGGACCCGCCAGTGTGCAAACGCACAGCACAACCGCGATCAACAAGCGTTTCATCTAAAGTCAGTCCCTCGGCGCGTCTCTGAAAACCGGGCCATTTCTTCTTATTGGACGAAAGCACCCGCGATTTGCTCCCGCTACAATAAGGAGAATGGAGCTGGTCCAAATCTCGCCCGCGCGCAAGGCTCCGGCCCCCAAGCCGGAGTGGCTGAAGGCCCGCGCTCCGGTCGGCGAGAACTACCACGACCTCAAGCGTCTCGCCCGCTCGCTTGGCCTGCACACGGTCTGCGAGAGCGCGCAGTGCCCCAACATCGGCGAGTGCTGGCACCACAAGACCGCCACCTTCATGATGCTCGGCAACCTCTGTACGCGCCGCTGCGGCTTCTGCGCCGTGCCCAAGGGCCGCCCCGAGCCCATCGACTTCGACGAGCCGCGCCGCGTGGCCGAAGCCGTTGCCGCGCTCGGCCTGCAACATGCCGTCATCACCAGCGTCAACCGCGACGACGATCTCGTTGGCGGCGCCCGCGCCTTCGCCCTCGTCATCGAGGAGATTCGCCGCCAGGCTCCCGGCTGCCGCGTCGAGGTGCTCATCCCCGACTTCCAGGGCAACCCTGAAGCCATCCGCACCGTCGTCGAAGCCCGCCCCGAGGTGCTCAATCACAACACGGAGTCGGTCCCGCGCCTTTACCGCGCCGTCCGTTCCGGCGCGCGCTACGAGCGCACTCTTGAGTTGTTGCGCTATGCCAAAGAGTTAAACCCCGAAGGGGTTACCAAGTCCGGTGTGATGGTCGGCCTCGGAGAAGAAACCGCCGAACTGCTCCAGGTCTTCCGCGATCTCGCCGCCGTCCACTGCGACATCCTCACCATCGGCCAGTATCTGCGCCCCTCGCGCGACCACTTGCCCATGGCCCGCCTCTACACGCCGCGCGAATTTGCCGAGTTGAAGACTGAAGCTCTCCGCATGGGCTTTCGTCACGTCGAGTCCGGCCCGCTCGTCCGCTCCAGCTACCACGCGCACGAGCAGGCTGCCTCCACCGGGCTCACCGTGGTCGCGTAGCGGTCGCGCGCCAGCCCCCGGCCCGCAAGGTTGTAGAATAGCCGTTGGTAATTTGGCTTAACGAGGACGAAACCTTATGGCAGTCTCCACAATGGCCGGGATTCCGGCGCTCAAAGAACTTGCAGCCGACCTCAAGAGGCGCATGGACCAGGCGGTAGCCGGTTTCCAGGCCAACCTCGCCTCCACGCGCACGGGCCGCGCCAGCGTTCATATGCTCGACCAGATCAAAGTGGACTACTACGGAACCCACACGCCGGTCACGCAACTGGCACAGGTCTCCACGCCCGAGGCCCAGCTCATCCTCATCCAGCCCTGGGACCCCACCGTGCTCAAGGAGATTGAGAAGGCCATCCTCACCTCCGACCTCGGCTTCAACCCGCAGTCCGACGGTAAGCTCATCCGCCTGCCCGTCCCGCCCATGACCGAGGAGCGCCGCCGCGAGGTCGTCAAGCACCTCAACCGCGTGCTTGAGGAGCACCGCACCGCCATCCGCAACGTGCGCCGCGACGGCAACGACGCCCTCAAGAAGCTCGCCAAGGAAAAGAAAATCAGCGAAGACGAGGAGAAGCGCGCGCTCGACGAAGTGCAGAAGATGACCGACGAAGAGATCCGCCGCATGGAAGATCTTTCGCGCAGGAAGGAAGCTGAAGTCATGCAGGTGTGAGCCGCGGCCAATCAGAGCGGCTCCCCGACTCAGTTGGGTTGTGTAAAGACAGTTGAAGGTGGCCCTCTCCGCAGGAGAGGGCCACCTTCGCGTTTTGCCTTCGATTTACAGAAAGCAGATGATCGTGAGAAGCAGCACGATGCCCATCATTGCTTCAAAGCGAGCCCAGGAGCACCCCGTCTTGAACCCCATGTTGAACCCTCCTGCGCCCTGCCCGTGCGCCCGGACCGCTGTTTAGAAAACCAGAACCAGCACGGACACTGCATCCAGGAATCCCCAAACCACGGCCACCACCTGGAAGATCCTGCCGCCGTAGAGGAAGATCTTCCCAACGCTCTCGGGATGAAGAATCCGGCGCGACGAAGAGTCCGCCCACTTCTGGCTCTGTTTCGTCATAAATCTTCCAAGTTGAAATACGCCGCAAAACAAAATCACACCCACAAGATACTGAAGAGCCAGCATGGATCCTCCTTGCAACGTCGTTAAGGATTAACGTCGTTTGTTTGAGGATTTATGAGCACGTTCAGGGCCAAACGTCCTGCATGGTGAGTTGAGGGCGTATGTCCGGCCCTTGCGGCAAGGGCCGTTGGGGACGAACATAAATAAATTGAATTGTTTAGCGAACAATTTTCATCAAGAGCACTTCGCTTTTTCGCCAGCACGCAGTCATCGCTGCGTGACGGCCTGCACCGCCGGCAAACCGCAAAAATTACTGCCGGAACCCCGTCAGATTTACACGCCACGTTCCCCTCCAATTTCAGGGCTATACTACTGAGCGGCAAGAGCACCGGGAACGGAGGAAGCCGATGGGCCGGAGAACGAGGTTTTGGACATGCGTGGTATTCATGGTCTTCGCAGTTGGAATACTGATCAGGCCCGCGGAGGCGCGCTTCAAGCCCACACCCTGCAACAATCCCTTCACGCAGCCACAGGAGATTCAGCTTGGCCTCAAGGCCATGGGCCAGGTTTACCAGCAGCAGCCCATCCTTCCTGATTCCGACCCCGTCTCACGCTACGTTCAATCGCTCGGTGCCAGACTCGTGCAGTTTGCCCCCGGCGACCGTTGGCCCTACCAGTTCCACGTCGTCAACGCCGCGGACATCAATGCCTTTGCCCTGCCCGGCGGAGAAATCTTTGTGAATCTCGGTACCGTGCAGGCGGCCAGTGACGAGGCCCAGCTCGCCGGCGTGATGGCCCATGAAATCTCCCACGTCGCCCAGCGCCACTCCACCTGCAACGCGGCCAAGCAGCAGATGCCCAGCATCCTTGCCGGCATCGGCGGAGCTCTCGCGGGCATCTTTATCCCCGGCACGGCGGGTGTCATCGCGCAGCAGGGCATCAGTTCCGTCGCCGGTCTCACCTTCCTCCGCATGTCCCGTAACGACGAAAAGCAGGCCGACCTCATGGGCACTGACATTCTTTACGACGCGGGCTACGACCCCCGCGCGTTGCCGCAGTTCTTTGAGACCATCCAGGCGAAATACGGCTCCGGCGGGGCGCAGTTGCTCAGCGACCACCCCAACCCCGGCAACCGCATCGGCTACGTGGACCAGGAGATAGCCACCCTGCCGCCCAAGACCGCCGAAATGAAGGACAGTCCGGAGTTTGTGGCCATGCACACCAGGGCCCTCAAGATGCACGCCGAAACGGCAGAGGAGATCAAGGCTGGCGCCTGGAAGAGCAAGCAGCCGCCCCTGCCCGCTGAGGCTATTGCGGCCGGTGCCACAACCACCGCTCCCACCACCCAGCAGACCGGCTCCTCCACCACGCCGCAATCCGGCACGCTGGGCAGCACCATCAACTGGCATCCTTCCTCAGCAATGAACACCTTCTCCCACTCGCTCTACACTGTGCGCTATCCGCAGAACTGGAACATGAGCGGCAGCAAGCAGTCCTCCGTCGTCATTGCGCCCACCGGCGGAACCGGCACCGACGCAAACGGCCAGACGGCCACCGCCTACGGAGTCATCATCGATCGCTTTCAGGTTCAGGGGCAGGGCGACGTGCAGCAGCTCACCGACGCGCTCATCCAGGGCATTGAGCAGAGCAACCCCGGCATGAGCGAGGCAACCGACGTGACAGGCATTACTGTCAATCGCCGCCAAGGCCGCAGTGTGGAGTTCCTCAGTCACTCGCCACTCAGCACTTCGAGCAAGACCGTGTATGAGCGCGACTGGATGGTCACCGTGCAACGCCCCGACGGCAGCCTCAGCTACCTCATTTTTATTTCACCGGAGAAGGACTTCAGCAGCTTGCGCCCCACGTTCAAAAACATCCTCAACAGCTTCACGGTGCGATAGAGCCCTGCTGCAGAGAGATTGGGGCGGCTGGCAGCATGACGGCCGCCCGGCCGAAGCCAACGCTACGTCAGAAAATACACCGCCGCAAACGAAGCCAGCGCCGCCCCTGCCTGCAGCGTGAGGATGCTCAACGTCTGTCGTGGCACGCGCGGCAGCCAGCGCACGGCGAAAAATCCCACCAGCGGCACCTGCGCCACCATCAGAATCTGCCAGATGTGTGCGGCTGCGCCCTCATCGGCCTCATGCGCCGTGCCGTACAGCGCCGCATGACCCAGTACTAATGCGAGCCCAGCCAGCGACATGGCAATCGGCAGCGCCGCGCTCGGCTTCTTCAGCAATGTGGCGTTCATGGGAACCTCCATGCAAACGGGCAGCTCAAGGGTAGACCCTTTTTACCAATTTCGGCGCAGACTTGTCACCTTGCTCAACAGCCGACCCGCTGACCTGCCAACTCGCCGCGGCCTTACTTCTTCGCCCGCTTATAAAACGGCAACGCAACCTGCTTGGCCCGCACGCGATTCCCGCGCACATCCACCAGCACGTCCTCGCCCGCAGCAGCCACGCTTGCCGGCACCAGGGCCATGGCAATATTCGTCTTCAGGAACGGCGCCGGCGACCCCGAAGTAATCACACCGATCTGGTCCCCGTTCAAGGACAGGACGAAGTACCCGTCCCGCGCAATGCCGCGCTCCACCATCTCCAGCCCAACGATTTTGCGCGTCGGGCCGCCACTCTTCTGGACAGCCACCAAAGCATCGCGTCCAATAAACTCACCCTTGTCGAGCTTCAGCCAGTGGTCCAGGCCCGCCTCCAGCACGTTGATTTCCTCTGAAATCTCGTGCCCATACAGGCTCATCCCCGCCTCCAGCCGCAGCGTGTTGCGCGCGCCCAGTCCGCACGGCCTTATGCCAAACTCCGCGCCCGCTTCCAGCAGCGCCTCCCACATCTTCACGGTGGTGGCTTCGTCCGACGGCACATACACCTCAAAGCCGTCCTCGCCGCTGTATCCCGTGCGCGCAATCATCACGTTGTGCACGCCCGCCACCTGCCCCCACGTGAACCAGTAGTTCCTGATCGCGCCAATGTCGACCTTGGTCAGCTTCTGCAGCGTCTCCAGCGCCCGCGGCCCCTGCACCGCCAGTTGCGAGTAGTAGCTGGAGTAGTCGCTCAGGTGAATCCCCGGCCGGCCGCCCACCTGCTGGCGAATCCACGCAAAATCCTTGTCCTTCGTCCCCGCGTTCACCACCAGCAGATAATCGTTCTCGCCCAGCCGGTGCACCAGGATGTCGTCCACAAACGTCCCCTGCGGCGTCAGCAGCGCCGAGTAGTGCGCCTGCCCATCCTTCAGCCGCGCGGCGTCGTTCATCGTGATGTGCTGCACGGCGGCCAGCGACCCCGGCCCGCGAAACTGAATCTCCCCCATGTGGCTCACGTCGAAAAGCCCCACGCCCGTCCGCACCGCCATGTGTTCGGCAATGAGCCCTCCGCCGGGGCCGGGATACTCCACCGGCATGTCCCACCCGCCGAAATCCACCATCCTGGCCTTCAGCGCGCGATGTGTGGCGTTCAGTGCGGTCTTTTTCAGCGTGGGGGCAACGGGCGCGGCAGGTGTGCTCATGGATGTTCCTTTCAGGCGTTGCTGCTGTACTCTGCTAACGATAGGGATTGGGCCGCTGCGGGGTCAAACCTGCATGCTCCCTGTCCAGGGCGGCAAGTTTGCACTGGCGCAAGATCATTCCGTGGTCGATGGTGGGCTTCCGCGCTCTCCTGGGGCCAGCGCTGTTTGTCTCGGCGCTCCGGTTGGAGGCTCCTGAACTCTGGCTCGGCGCGATGATTGCAGCCGGGTTTTTCTCCGACGTGTACGACGGTATTCTTGCCCGGCGCTGGAGAACGGAAACTGCCGCGCTCCGGCTCGCGGACTCCGTGGCTGACACCGTCTTCTACCTCGGCGTGCTGGCGGCCATCGTGGAGCGCCATTGGCCCGTGCTGCGCGATCGCCTCTGGCTTCTTGCCCCGCTGCTTGCGCTTGAGGCCCTGCGCCTCGCGTTCGACTGGGCCAAGTTCGGCCGCATGGCCAGCTACCACTCCTATGCGGCAAAAATCTGGGGCCTCCTGCTGGCCGCCGCCACCATGGCGCTGCTCTGCTTTGACCGCGCGTTCTGGCTGGCGACGCTCGCGCTCGGCTGGGGCATTCTCTGCGATCTTGAGGGACTGGCCATGTCCGCCCTGCTCCCGCAGTGGACTCACGATGTAAAAACCCTCCGCCGCGCTCTCGAACTGCGCCGCCAGATGGCGGTCGCGCTTGCAGGAGCAAACGATCAATGAGCCGCTAACGCTTCAAAAGGAAAGAGCGATGAGTAAGATGCGGGGGATCGTCTTGATTGTGCTGGGCGTCCTGGCCTTGTACCACGGCTGGACCATGCACCCCAGCCACCCCGCCCTGCTCGCCTACGCCCTCGGCGCCGTGGCCATCGCCATCGGCATCTGGCGGGTCACCCAGAAGCCGCCGCCGCGCAGGCAGCCATAAAAACCCGGCTCCGCGGCCCGCTGTGTGCCGGCCAGTTACTTGCGCCGCGCGCGCCAGAAGGAGCTGATTGTCAGGTAAAGAAACAGTGCCATCAGGCACGCCGCCACCACAAACTTCACATGGTCCGGCCCCTGCGTCGCGCTGGCCCGCAGATTCCACAGCGTGCGCGCAAACACAAACACAAACAGGAAGAAGAAAACCCCCGTCACCTCGAGCCACAGAATGCCACCCACGCGGCTGAAGGGCCGCAGAAAGCCGCTCACTCCGCGCGCAAGTCCTTTTGTTGCACTGCCG
Organism: Acidobacteriota bacterium; assembly: GCA_028876395.1. Classification (GTDB taxonomy): domain Bacteria; phylum Acidobacteriota; class Terriglobia; order Terriglobales; family Acidobacteriaceae; genus Telmatobacter. The sequence goes on along the minus strand of JAGWRX010000148.1, from coordinate 5,439 downwards.
GCTGCCTGTCCCGCAGTGCGGCCCTGGGGCGCGCTTGCCGTCGGCGATCTCATCTGGCTGGCCGCCGGTGCAGCCTGCGTGCTGCCCGCCATGCGTTCGCTCGCCATGCGTCCGGCAACCCGCACGCCAATGCCCAGCACACGCCCTATGGTTTGAGGTCTCACTTGGATATGATGGTACCAGCGGCCGTTGGAGCCCCGCTTTGCACAGGCCAGGGCAATTCCAGGTTGCCCCCGGCGCACAGCAGAAGTAAGGTATATGAAACCCAAGCGGCGCCCGACGTCCAACCCAAGCCGGCCGCTGCCCCGGAGGCACCCTTGACATCCCGCCTGCGCGAACTCATTCAGCAACTCGGCGAAGCAATCCATGAGTCGGTCATCGAAAGCGAGCAGATTGCCGGCGTAGTGCAGGATATCCGTAAGCACGGCTTCGATGTGCTGCTGATGCTCGAGGCCACCATCGGCCTCAACGAGGTCACCGGCAAGGAAGCCGACGAATCCGGCGCTGAAGGCGAATCGGGTGAAGGGCCATTTACGCAGAACGACCTCCACTTCCTCCGCTCCCTCCGCATCTCCGTCGAGGGCGACACCGGCCGCGAGAACGACGACTCGCAGCCCGACTGAGCCTCCTGCTCTAACTCCGCCAGTGCAGCTCCACCGGCTCCTCCATGGGATGCCTGGTTGCTCCAGGCGCCCCGCTTGGGCGCTGCGATGCCGGGCATGCGCAGAAAAGCATCGGCCAGGTCGCTCATCCTTGTCATACAATCGGCAATTACATGAAGAAGCTTCCCCTGCCGCCCGTGCTGCTCGTCCTGTGCCTGTGCGCCTGCGGTTTGGTGCGTACGCAGCGCCTCCGCGGGGCAACGCGTGACGTGGCGCTCTGGCCCGCGCTCAAAAGGATGGCTATTGCATGACAGCAGCGCTCATCATCGGCGCATCCGTGCCCTTCTTGCATCAGATATTCACACCCTTGTCGCTCGCCGAGCAGGAAAAACACACGTCCAATCTGATTCTCGCTGTGCTGCTGTTCTCCCTGGCAACGGCTTATCTCGCTCTCTGGCGTGCTGCTCCCGATTTCCGCATTTTTCGCAATATGGGCATCTTCATTGCCCTTGTTGCCGTGGACAATATTTCACCCTACTTCGGATTCCGCGGTTCGGCATGGACGGTGAGAGCCATCACCGTCCCTGTGCTCATCGAGATCGCGGCCGAGGCGATGCGCATCAAGAATCGCCGGTGGACGCGGTACTTCTGGCCCATCTATTTGTTCGCCGGGATTGCCGGTTGGTTTCCCGCGATGACCTTTGTACAGGAGTGGCCCATTGATTTCTCTGAGATCGCTCTGTTCATTCTGGTCGTCCAGGGCTTCCGCCAGGGCAAATCCACCAACAGGTCGATTGCCTGGGTTTTTCTCGGCTACTTCTTGGTGCGCATGCCGCTTTCCACCAGCGTCCAACACCTTACCGGCATCGGAGGGGCCATCAACCTGGGTGGCTGGGACTGGCCGTACCCCGTCTTCGTCGTGATCCTGCTGGGGGCCGTGATACTTGCCGTTTTCGTGCGTGACCTGATGCGCGACCGCCGCGAGAAAATGCGCATGGCGGCTGAGCTCGCCGCCAGCCGAGCCGTGCAGCAGGTCCTCATTCCCGAGGTCACACCCGCCACTCCAGGCTTCAACATCGAATCGGTCTACAAGCCCTACGGAGAAGTAGGCGGCGACTTTTTCCAGATTCTTCCCCGTCCCGATGGCAGCGTGCTGATCGCCATCGGAGACGTAAGCGGCAAGGGCATGCCCGCCGCCATGATGGTCTCGCTCCTGGTGGGCGCCTTCAACGCGCTCGCCGAAACCACCAGCAGTCCCGCGCAGCTTCTCGCCGGCCTCAACCGCCGCATCCTCGGCCGAAACCATGGTGGCTTTACCACCTGCCTCATCCTTCACTCCAGCCCCGACGGCACATGCACCGTTGCCAATGCCGGCCACATCCCTCCCTATCGCAACGGCGAAGAACTGGCCTGTGAAAATAACCTGCCTCTCGGTCTCGCCACGGAGACCAACTACTGCGAATTCACTTTTCAGGCGAGTCATGACGACAAGCTCACCCTGCTGACCGACGGAGTGGTCGAGGCGCGCAATCATGCGGGCGAGCTCTTCGGCTTTGAGCGAACCGCCGCCCTCGCCAGTCGCACAGCGGAGTTCATCGCACAGGCCGCGCAGGCCTTCGGACAGGAAGACGACATCACCGTGCTGTCGGTGACGCTGACGGCGGAACTGCAGGGGGCCACTGCATGAGAAGGCTCACGCTCCTTATCTTGCTGGCGCTCACCTCGTGCGCCGGCCTTCCCGCGCAGACCTTCAGCCTGGTCACAGCCCGCGAGCCGGTCGTCGCTCTCGACGGCCTCTGGCGCTTCCACACCGGCGACAATCCCGCTTGGGCCGGCGTCAACTTCGACGATTCAGAGTGGCCGCTGCTGCGCTCTGACCAAGACTGGGGCAAGCAAGGTTACCTGGGCCTGAAAGGATTGGCCTGGTATCGCTTCAAGGTGGTTTTGCCGGGAGACTCGGGCCCACTCTCGCTGCTGTTGCCGCGCATCGTGACCAACTACGAGGTCTACGCAAACGGCGTGTGGATCGGCGGATGCGGTGCCATGCCGCCGCATCCCGAAGGCCGGTTCTGCACCCCGGGGATTTTTGAGCTTCCGCCCGGGATTCAGAGCAGCTCGCCGACTGTGACAATTGCGCTGCGGGTGTGGCAACAAGCTTCGTGGTCGACCTATACCGGAGGAGGGCCATATGGAACCAGCTACTTGGGAGCTACCCCGCTTTTGCGCGCAAGGCTCCAATCCGGGCTCGATGCCTACATCCATTCCGCAATCCAGGACTACGTTCTTGTCCTGCTGGAGACGCTGGGCGGCCTCGTGTCGCTGGCGCTGTTTCTGTTTCGCCGCCGGGAGCGCGAGTATCTCTGGTTTGGCTGCATGATGCTGCTCGAAGCGGGCATGGGCGCCTATGACATTCACAGGGCACTCTACGGCGCGGAGATTCGCGCGTATTACAGGTGGAGCCGCGGGCTGAGCGATCTCGCCTTCTATGCCGCGGTGGCTTTTTACTTCCGTCTGCTGCGCGGACGACGCTCGTGGCTTTTGTACGTGGCGCTCATCGGCCTGATACTGGGGACCGCATCCAATCTGCTTTTTTCGCTTCCGCACGCGCGCGATTATGTGCGCGTCCCGGTCATCGCCTCCTTCGAATTCTTGGCTCGATTCCCGTATATCGTCTGGGTCCTTACTCTCTTGCTGCGGCGGGCAAAGGAGCGGCTCGCGGATGCGCGGCTCCTGCTCGCGCCCGTGCTTCTTCTATATGTCAACTCGCTCGTGCGCTCCATTATCCTCGTAAGCTTCCAGTTCGGCTGGCAGCATCGCTTCTCACGCCAGGCCTTCACTGTGCTTTCGCAGCCGTTTCCAGTCAACTCCGATTCCCTCGCATCTTTCCTCTTTCTGATTGCGATGCTGGCCATCCTGGTCAACCGCTTTGCACGTACGCGCCGCGACGAAGAACGGTATGCGAGCGAGATTGAGGCGGCGCGCATCATACAGCAGGTTTTGATCCCGGACGCGACTTCGGCTGTACCTGGATTCCAGATCGAGAGTGTCTACAAGCCTGCGGGCGAAGTGGGAGGAGACTTCTTCCAGATTGTTCCCACGGGCAGCGGCGGGGTCCTCATCGTGGTCGGCGATGTCAGCGGGAAGGGAATGCCTGCGGCCATGACAGTGTCATTGCTGGTGGGCACCTTCCGCACACTCACCAACTACACGCAGAATCCGGGCAGCATTCTTGCGGGGATGAACCAGCAGATGCTGGCCCGCTCGCAGGGCGGTTTTACCACCTGCCTCGTTCTGCGCGCTGGACTAGACGGCATGCTCACCATGGCCAACGCCGGCCATATTCCGCCATACCTGAACGGCAAGGAACTCGCCCTCGAAAACGGCCTGCCCCTCGGCCTCTCGGCTGAATCAGCCTACGCAGAATGCACGTATAGCCTTGACTGTCACGCCCGGCTTACTCTTCTCACCGACGGCGTCGTCGAGGCCACCAACGGCAAGCGCGAACTGTTCGGCTTCGAGCGCGCAGAGCGAATCATCCATCAGTCCGCCGCAGCCATCGCCGACGCCGCTCAGCGCTGGGGCCAGGAAGACGACATCACCGTGCTCACCGTCGCGCGTACCACACCTGAAATTGCATAGGCCGTTAGCTCCTCCAGTGCAGCTCCACCGGCCCATCCATCGGGTGCTTGCCCGTTCCATCCAGTCGCGCCTGCTTCAGCGCAAAGTACCACTTCGCCGGCTTGTCCGCGTCGTCAATCAGCATCAGGCTCGGATTATGCTTCAGTCCCTCCGCCTGCTGAATCATCGTCACCTGATCCTGCCGCACAAACTTCGCGCCAAAGAACTTCGCAATCGGCGTCACAAACGGCACATGGTAAAAAACGTTCCACGCCGCCACCACGTCGATCCGGCACGTCGAGGCCGTCACCGGCGTCACCGTCGTCAGGCTGCTGAACCACTTCTCTCCGCAGCGAATCACCTCAGTCCGCCGGTTCGGCAGCACGAAGTCGATCGTCGTCTCCACCGGCTGCCCATACACCCCCAGCAGCTTGTACGGCGCGGAGTTCCCGCTCGGCGCATGCGCGCTCATCCTGAAGCCCTCGGGAATCGGCTCGAACCGCTTCGTCTTTTCACGGATACTCGCGCGCGAACGCCACCACCACGCCTGATGCACAAACGGCCCATGCGCCGGGTCCATCAATCCAATAATGCCGTGGTCCACGTTGCACGGCAGGTCGGCGGTAAGAAACGCCGAGCGATACCGAGGCCCGAACTTCTTGAGCTCCGGCACCGGGGGTTGCGCACCCGGCACAAGCCTTCCGCTTCCGGGGCTGGGGATATACACCCACGCATGCCCGTCGCGCTCTTCGCAGGGAAACGCCGTCGCATAAATCTTCGTCGCATCCAGGTGGTCGTGGCTGCTCAGCGAGGGAATCACCGCGCACTGCCCGCTGCACGGCTCAAACTCCCAGCCGTGGTATCTGCACGTCACGCGCTGGCCGTCAAACCACCCCACGCTCAGCGGAATCCCCCGGTGCGGGCAGCTGTCGCGCATCGCAAACAACAGCCCGTTGCTTTTCCTTCCAATCACCAGTGGGATTCCAAGAAGCATCGCCGTCGCCAGCTTGCCCTTCCGCAGCGTGTCCGTGCGCAGCGCGGGGTACCAGTCGTCGTAAATCAGCGTCGCGCTCGGCCCCTGAATCGGCACACCCGTCTCTGTCGTCGTTACCAGCGGCATTTCTGCTCACGATAGCATTCCAGATGTTGCCAATGCTATTGTCTCCCTCGCGGCAACTATCATGGGAACGATATGATCCCTCTGCGATGGAGTCAATGT
>JAGWRX010000147.1 GCA_028876395.1 Acidobacteriota bacterium | reverse complement strand
GATAAAGCCCTTGCGCGACTGCGGCCGGCCCGCGCATCTGGCTCAGTTGCAGGACTTCGATCTCAAAGTCGCCGCCTTCGTTCCGCACATGCAGCATGTCGCCCACGCGGACATCGCGCGCGGCCTTGGCCTCGACGCCGTTGGAGCGGATGCGGCCCAGATCGCAGGCCTTGGACGCCAGCGCGCGCGTCTTGAAGAAGCGGGCTGCCCACAGCCATTTGTCCATGCGTACAGCGGTCATTGTGGAATCTCGCGGTTGGCCGCAAGTGCGGCGAAGAGTTCCCCCGTAGCGGGAATCAGTGTAACCCGCCTCCCGCTTCGATATGCAGATTGAGGATCTGGAAGCCCGACAGCACTCCGCCGGCGGGTGCTTCGGCCGCCACCACAACCGACTCTCCGTTCAGGCTCACGTCTTGTGCCGCGCGCAGCGGTTCCACGGCATTCGCCACAGAGAGCGGCAGGCTCGACAGGGTTTGGCCGCTCATCTCCGCCTGCGCGTCCGGCTCCAGCAGGCTCACGTAGAGCCGGTCGGCAGGATGTTCGCGACGAGCCTGCGCCATGGTTGTTTCCATATCGGCTGTGTGGCTCGTGAACCGGGGCGGGTCCAGTGCGCGGTCCAGCGTGCCCGCATCCGAGACCAGGAGGCGCAGTCTGCCTTCGCCCAGGCGCGCCGGCAGAGTAATCGGGATGCGAACGTTGCGGGCGGGCTGTTGCCAGGGGTGCAGCGTAGCCTCCACCACCACGGTGTCGCCCGCGTGGACGATGTTTCCCGAAGTCAACCGGGCCGCTTCCAGGTCAACCTGCACGTTGCGCTGCACTGCCTCAATGCGCAGATTGATGGAGCGCACGGCGCCCTGGCGGGTTGCGTTCGAGTAAAGCCGCGAGAAGCGCTCGCCGGTCTGCATGGCGGCCGCCAGCGGCGCGGGCACGCTGTCTCCGCTCGGGGCCCACAGGTCGAGCGGCGAGGGTGGATAGCCATCGAGGTCAATGTCGCCTGTAACGTGGTAGCTGGCTTTTGCGGTGCTCTCGTTGGTTTCAAGCAGCGTGTTGTAGACGGCCACCATCAGCGCCTGCGGCGTGAGAGAGGGCAGATCCAGAACCTCAATGTTGAGTTTTCGTTCCTTGCCTGCTCCATGAACCTCAATATGAACCGGAATCATGTTCGCCTTTGCGCCCAGAATGCCTCGAATGGCCGCATCGCGATCCTGGGTGAATGCGCCGATGACTTCGCCGGTGTTGACGATCTTGAAGGCGTTCAGTGGCGAAGCGAGGGTGGCCACCACGTCGGTGGTGGTCATGGGCAGCGAAACGGGCCCCGCCTGCAGAATCGGATGGCCGCAGGCCAGCAACTGCTTCGGATCGATGTAGGTGACTGTGCAGGTGGCTGAAATCTCCAGGTCGCCCCGCACCAACTGCGCGCTCACGGCCGAGCCCGGCTCGACGCTGGCCAGAGCTGCGGCGGAAACGCCCGTCTGCGGCATGGAGGAGCCGCTTGCGCCACCGGCCGCAACCATCTCCAGTCCTGTTCCGGCCACCTGCTTTTGCCACAGGCGAATCGCCTCGGGCCGGAATCCGCTCATCACCAGCGGCGTTTCCATGGCCTGGAAGGTCATGCCGCCTGCCGTCAGGCCATCGCCGTCGCCCGCGGAGGCTGTCCGGCTCTGCGCCGCGTCAACGGGCAGGTCGCGTACCTCCAGCATCTGTTCGATGGGCGTGATGCCCGCAATGGGGTCCTTGCTGAACTGGCCGATGCGGTAGGAAAGCGAACCCAGAAGTTTGTTGCCGATGTAGACGGGGCTGCCGCTCATTCCGGCTACCACGCCGGTGTACTCAGGCTTGGCGCCGTGAAGCTGCGCCAGAATCATGTCGTGACCGGGGCCGCGTGCTCCGCGCAACACGCCGAGAATCTCCACTTCCATGGGCTCGGGTCTGGAGCCGCGGAAGACCGTCCACGCGGTGCCGGTCAGGCCGCGATGCACCTGGCTGAGCGGATAGAATCCTCCACTGGAAGGCGGCGGAGCGGCAGGTGCGGCGGCGTTCTGGGCTGGCAGCAGGGCCGGCGACAAGAGCGCGCCGAGCGCCAGGGCAAGGGCGGCCGCGCGGGACGAGATTTCCTTTGGGGGCAGTCTCACGTCTATAAGAGTACAACTGGGGGCGTGACCGCTCTGAGAGTCTGCCCCGCCGGTCACTGCGACGGATGCCGGCGCAGGGCGCCCTTCGCGGTCACTGTGATGCGCCGGTTGCTGTTCGCTCAGGGTCATCCCTTATGCTGATTTGAGCACAGAGGTTGCCATGTCCACGATGCGTCTACCCCAATCCCCTCGTCGCCGTCTTTCACTTGCGTTGCTGTGCCTCATGTTGACGGCGGTAGCGGCCGTGCCGCTGAGCCGGGCCCAGAGCCAGCCTCAGCAGCCTCCGCAACCCCAGCAGCCCGACCAGACGGCTCCTGAAGCGGGCGGCCCGGCCGGCGATACCGGCGCCATCGCCCTGCCGAAGAAGAAAGACAAGACCGCGGAAGCGCCTCCGCCTGCCCCTGCTGCGCCCGTCATCAAGAATCCTCCGGAACTGAGCAATTATTCCCTGCGCGTGGACGTTCCCGAAGTGACCGTGGACGTGGGCGTGCTGCTGGAAAAGACCGGCCAGTTCGTGCCGAACCTGAAGCCCGCCAACTTCCGCGTCTATGAGAACGGCGTGGAGCAGAAAGTGATTGGCTTCAAGCGCGTTGAAGCGCCCATCACGGCGCTGCTGTTGTGCGAGTTCGCCTCAACCAACTACTACTTCATCTACGATATGCAGAACGCCGCCTGGACCTTTGCGCAACAATTGCGGCCCCAGGACTACGTGGCGCTGATGACCTTTGACATGCGCACGCGGATTGTGACGGACTTTACGCAGGACAAGAACCAGCTCTACAACGCCATCAATTCGCTGATGATTCCCGGCTTTGACGAGCGCAACCTGTTTGACGCGCTCTATGAGGCGGAAGACCGGCTCACCCGCATCGAAGGCCGCAAGTACATCATTCTCATTGCATCGGGGCGCGACACCTTCTCAAGAATCACGCTCGACAAGATCCTGCAAAAGGTGAAGTCCACGCCGGACATCACCATCTTCAGCATCTCCACGGGCGGGGCGCTGCGCGCCATGACGGAGGGCGGGCCGGGCTTCAACAGTCAGTTGCGCGACCTGGATTACCTGCAGGCCGACAACCAGATGAAGACCTTTGCCAAGCTGACCGGCGGCATGTGGTTCGAGCCCCGGTTCGTGGGCGAAATGCCGGACGTCTTCTCTGCGATCAACCAGGCCATCCGCTCGAAGTATCAGCTGGTCTACCGGCCCACCGATGCCAAGCAGGACGGCACTTATCGCAAACTGCGCGTGGAGCTGGTGGACGATGAAGGACACCAGCTGCGCATGCAGGACGAGAAGCACAAGCCATTGAAATATGACATTATTGCGCGCGACGGCTACCGCGCCCGCCAGGAGGTAGAGTAGCGGGAGGCATCGGTATGGGAAGCCGGCGACGACTGATCAGCCGCCGCCGGCAACCTGCAATTCGGGCAGGCTCGCGGGCTATTTGAACTGGTTGATGAAGTCCAGCACGTAATAGCCGATCACAAAAATCGTCGCCGCCCCCAGCAGCCAGAGAGCGATCCGTACGTAGGGTTGAATCTTGTTGACCTTGGCTACGATGGCCGCCTGGGCGTTTCTCTCATGGTCAAATGAGTCGTCCAGGAAAATCTGATCCTCTTCGTCCTTGGTCAGGCTCGAACGATAGACAAACAGGGCGGCAGTGACTAACGCCAACACTCCCCAAACCGCCCACATAACAGGAATCATAGTCATACCCCACCTCCGGAAAAATTCTGGTCCCAGATACCAGCGGGCCGTGAAACTGCCGCGGTCTCGTGAGTAAAGGGGCCGTACGGCTGACCATCATAGACTGTGAGAGCCACACTTGTGGTGACAAAAATCACAGATATTTTTTCCGGTATCCAGGGCTGCAACTATGGCTGCAAAGGCGGGCGGCTTTGTGCGCGGAGCCCCGCCGTGGCGCCGCAGCATAGCCGCGCCAGGCGGAAAGGTCCAGCGGTGCTCCCTAGCAGGCGCCTCGCCGGGGAGGAGGGCGGACGGCGCTTCTCGCGCTGCCCGGTCCTGTGGGGAGCCCCCCTTGTCACTTGTCAGGCGCTCGCGGCCCGCGACGCATTCGACTTGATGAGCTGGTTGAAGTGGTTCTTGGCGTTTTCTTTGAACCGGTCGAGAATACCCTTGCTGGCGAGCGCGCCTTTGTTGGCCTTGAGCCCCTCAAGCGTGAGATGCGAGCTGACAATGGCCTTGTTGGCGTTCTTGATCAGCGGGTCGAGCTGGTTCTTCTTCATCGTCTCGATCTTTGTCATCCAGCCGGGCAGCCCGATGTCTGCGACGAAGAAGTTCAGAACCATGCTGGAGTCCGAGCAGGCAATCAGATAGCAGCCCAGAATGGGACAAACCCTGAACACATTCATATTCAACTGTGCCGGATTCTTCAGCAGGTCGTTTCCCGCTTTCATCTCGGTATAGTCGCGGCCCAGGATGGCCAGCTCCTGGATCAGCTTTGCGAGCGCGCTGGCGGCGCCGATGGCTGCCGTGGTCGCGGTGCCCAGGTCGGCGAAAAGTCCGGCGATCTTGGTGCTGGCGGATGCAGTATTGCGGACCGCATCCGCGGTATTGGCGGCGAGGAAACGCTTGATGGTTTGAACCACGGCTTCGGCGGCCGCCGTTGGGTCGCCCGGCAGCACGCCCTCAAGGTAGTAATCCGCCTTGTAGAGGTCTACGGCATTTTTCACCACGGCGCGCCACGACTTGGCCGCCTTGAAAGAACTTGTGAGGACTCCGATAAAGGGCGTCATTTCGGAAATCAGCGAGTGCGCAACTTCGCTTCCCACGGCATCCGCAACGTCAGAGAAGTCATGCAGGTTGGTCGCGATCTTGAGGAACTCCACTCCGTTTGAGTGAATGTCGCCTGCCTGCGACAGGGCCGAAGCTGTCTTTGAGCCCGTCTGCACGCCTTTCACCAGCTTCTTTGTCGAAGAAGCGAGAGACTTGGCGTCGGAAAGAGAATTCTTGATGGCCTTTTCCCTGGCGTATTTTGCAAAGGTCAGGCGCGTACCGTCGAACATGTTTTTCAGGTTTTCCTGCCGTGCCCGCGCAATGGTGCCCAAAGCAGCAAACTCGCTTCTGCTCAGTGGGGTAGTCGACATGTCTTGCTCCTCTGTTCCCAAGGAAAATTCGTTGCCTGGATTGGGGATGCGATTGGGGATGCGCGCATCACCGCCATGCGGTTTTTGCGCTGTATCAGCCTACCATCCGCCGCCAGGATTCCGCACCCCGGTTTTTTCACGAGGTGTTGTGTTTTCAACGTCATGTCCAGGTTGAGGTTCTTGAATCAGGATTGCGACCTTTCACCTTCCGGTCGCATCCAATGGAACAAGAGCGCCCTTTGGTCTTGAATCGCCTGGCGCGGAGCGTTACAGTTATCAGTAACGGCAAATTTTTCACGAATCGGGAGAACCTATGTCGACAGCAACCATTGCACCCACGCAGGAAGCCGCCAAGAAGTCGCCCCTTACGCTGACGCCCCAGGCAGTTGCCAAGGTGCGCGAAATCATGGCTACCCAGGATCCGCTTCCCGCCGGTCTGCGCATCGGCGTGGTCGGTGGAGGCTGCTCGGGTTTTCAGTACTCGATGTCTTTTGAGAATCAGAGCGGCATGATGGACAAGGTCTTCAGCTTCGAGGATCTGAAGGTTTTCGTCGACGCTACATCTCTGATGTACTTGAACGGCTGCATTGTGGACTATGTCGAGACGCTGGAAGCGGCAGGCTTCAAGTTTGAAAATCCCCAGGTGAAGTCAACCTGCGGCTGCGGTTCCTCGTTTAGCGTGTAACGGTCCGTCTTCCGGTCTGGTTCGCTCGTGCCAGGGCCTGTCCCACCAAATTGGGGACAGGCCCTTTGCGCTTCTGGCGGCAAATTCCGCTATGCGTGACCTGACTTGTTATTGAGGCGATGGGCTTGTGGGAGTCGCTGGAGTCGTCGGACTTGTGGGACTGGCCGGGCTGGGGCTTGCGGGGCCGAAGCCCGATCCGGAGCCGAAGGTCGATCCTCCAATGCCGCCGGACATGCCGCCAGCGGGCTGGCCGATTCCCGCGCCGCCTGCGCCGCCCAGGCCCCCGGACGTCATCTGCTCCATGGCCGGGTCGTAGGTAAATTCCCACTCGTTATAGTGGTTCTTCTTTTTGAAGACCAGGATGGATTGCTTCGGGCTGGTGGGCGAAAAGCCGATAATGCCGCCCCCGCCGAAGGTCTGTCCGCCAAGTCCCGTTCCCGTTCCGCTCCCCGAACCGGCGCTGCTTCCTGATGTGAAACTGCCGCTCGTGTCCGTGCTGCCGGTGGCGCCGGCCGCAGGACTGGCGCCTGCTGTGGGACTCGTGCTGCCTGCGGGGCTTGCGCTGGTTGTTGAGCTGGCGCTGGTGGTCGAAGCCGGGCTCGACGAGCCGAAGATCGAACTCCCGCCCGGCGAAGAGCCAAATCCGCCCCCGATTGGAGATGCGCCCGCAATCCCGTTTCCTCCACTTGGCCCGGTGCCCGCCAGCGTCGATCCCGCCAGAGGCTGTCCGAAGAAGCCCATTGCCGTGGGAGTCTTGTTCTGTCCGAAGGCGATGGACTTCCATTCGTCCTTGCCGGTAGTGGGGTCGATGTACTTTTTGCGCAGAAAGCGGATGTCGTTGGTCTTGACGAGGGCGTTGACGTTCGGCGGGTAGGCCCCGAACTTGCGGTAGTAGAGCTGGATGGCGCGCACGTATTGCTTGCCGCGGTGCATTGTCTCAATCTCGCGGTCGCGTTGGATGTCGTCCCGCACCCTGGGCGCGGCGACGGCCAGGGAAATGATGAGGATTGCCAGCATGAAAATGACCGCAACGAGGATGTAGCCCTCATCGGCAGGGCTGGTTGGGCGGCGGGTTGGTGAGGGTTTCACCATCAGGTCGGAATGCCGGCGGTCAGTTGGTTGAGAGTGGAACGGTTTGCGTGTTGTTGTAGCCCAGGTCAGTAATTTGCACACTGCCCGGCATGATGGCTTCGACCTTGTAGCGATGATCGACAATGTCACCGGCCCGCGCCATGAAAATGTCGTCTCCGTGGACGAGAAATGCCTTGATCGACTTGTCGCTGGTCTGGCTGTACCCGAAGTACTTCAGGTCGATGGCGGGCGGGCGGGGCGCGGCGGGAGCGGCAATCACGGCGGGTTTATCGGCTCGCGCGCTCTTCACCGGAGCCTCAATCGCCACGGGAGCCGAGTCGGCGGAGAAGATATTTCTTCCCGTGCCCGCGTAGACCACATCCTCGCTCTGAGCCAGCTTGTCCAGGTGGAGGGCAGGGTCAAGTCCGGCGTTGGAGAGCTTTTGCGCTTCTGGACCCGCGACGGCAGCCGCCCTCTGGGTTGTACGGCCGGCAGTGGCGCGCGAGGCGGGCGCCGCGGCTTGCGGTGCCGGAGTGCCCCAGAATGAGCCGAAAATCTCCCATGCGCCGATGCCCACGATCAGCACAACGAGCCCGATGAGCAGGTACACCTGGCGCTTGTTTTCCGTGCCAAGAGTGATGGCCATGGCTACTCACCGTCCTTTCCCAGAGCGGACGGTCCGGGAGTGGAAGGTCCGGGAGCGGAAGGCGAGTCTGGCGACTGGTCCTGCGTCCTGGGCAGGCCGCTGGCGGCGGCGTCAGCCGGGCGCAGCCAGGTGGAGACGCGCAGCCTGAGGTTCACCATGCCACCCTGCTGGCCGGTCAGGGCCATGGTGCGGATGACGAAGAACGTCTGATCGCGCTCCAGTCCGTTCACAAAGCGCATGATCTGCGGGTACTCGCCGCTGATGCCGGCGTCCATGGTGATTTCGGTCAGGTCGGCGCCGGCGGGGCCCTGGGCATATTGCACGCGCGAGAGCCGCACGCCCGACTTTACTTCCAGTTCGCCGATGCGCGTGGCAATCGAGGAGTAGCTGGCCGGGATGCGCTTAGCGTAGAAGTCCTTAATCTGCTGCCGCGATGCGGCGACGCGCTTGTCCAGGCCGCGCAGGGGAGCCGTTTCCATCTCCTTCGCCTTCAGCTCGATCTGTTTGCCGGCCAGCGCACCGTTGGAACTGCTGTCCGTCACGGACCAGTCGAGCGCGAAGCGCGTGGCCAGGAATGAAACCAGCAGGACCAGCACCGCCAGCCCGGCATAGTGCCATGTGAGGGGGGAAGTGAGGCGTTCGCGCCAGGGGCTGATTGAATGATTGCTCATTTCGTCGGTCCTCCCGGGCGCGGCTTCAAGGGCGATTTCGGTCTGAGCGCATCCATGTACGGCGGCCGATGTTCAATCGGGGGTTTGCCGGACTGGTCGCTGGCGGCGGCTGCGTTCTTCATGCGGGCAGCCTTTTCCTTTGCCTGCTTGCGCTCTGCGGCTGTTGCCGGGTTGTACTCGGCCAGCACGTCAAAGTTGACGCGGTTCGAGGCACTGACGGGCTCCATGCGCTCGCCGGGACCGCCGCTTGACTCCGAGCTTTCGCCGGCGATGCGCGGCGAAATGAAGCGCCTGGAGTGCTCCAGATTCTGCACCAGCTCGATGGCGCGGTCGCGGGGCCCGAGGACGCGCAGGCGCAGAGTGATGTGGCCTTCCTTGTCGCGGGAAGGCTCGATCGTGGTCACCTGCACTCCGCCGGGCAGCACGGTTTCAAGATCTTCCATGGCCAGGGTCCAGGAGAATGCCTTCTCGTCGAAGAGCTTGTTGAGGCGTTCGGCCTGGGCCAGCGTCTGTGCGTTGTCCGGCTGGCGCATCAGCGCCTGGTAGCCAGCCCGTTCCTGATTAACGCGCGCAATCTGACCGTCAAGCGAGTGGTCGCGGGCGCGTGCCTTCTCGGCTTCGTCGTGCAGCCCGCGGATGCCGAGCGCGAGGCCGACGGCCACCAGCGCCAGCACGCCCATGGCGATGCGCAGGCGCTTCAGCACCGGTCCCAGATCGGTGAAGGGGCGAGTGGCGAGATTGATCGCAATACGCATCGTCTATGCCACCCCCGCCAGCGCGCCGGTAATGCCGGCCAGGCTCAGGTTGCCCAAAGCCGTGGTTGCACCCGTCTGCGGCCGCGGCGCCAGTTCAACGACTTGCATCTCAGGGTCGTTGATCCAACGGGCAAAATCGCCGGCTTTGCCGTTGCCCGCGAAATGAAGCCAGCGCGGGCGGGTG
>JAGWRX010000146.1 GCA_028876395.1 Acidobacteriota bacterium | reverse complement strand
CTTCCTTCAGACCCCACCTCACGATGACACCCTTGCGCTTCGCTATCACTTCTCCCCATCTGGATGTGAAGAGGACTTGCACCTCCAAGATGTCATTCATGCACGGCGTACAACAGGAGCGGCGCGGCCAGTGATGGCTGCGCCGTTTTATTTTGGCCCCGGGCCCGGCACGGACAACAACTAGCGATGAAAACGCGAGATCAGGTAGAAGATGGCAGACAGCACGATGCTGATCAGGATCGATGTGCCGAGAGGGAGGAACACGGAGACGTGCTTGCCTCTGTAAGAGATGTCACCGGGCAATCTTCCCAGGGGCAGGCCCATGCGCGCCGCAAGCAGCAGAAGGACTCCGATGAGAACTAGCAGGAGTCCGAGGCCAAGAAGCGCTTTACCAAGTTCAGTCATTTGCAATCTGTGCAAGCGGTTCCCCGCCAGAATACAACGCAAAGACAGGAAAACGGCATCTGTGAACTGTTGATTGTGCGCGCATTCTGAGGGTCAAATCCTTCGGTCATCGACGCTGAATCCCGGATGGGAACGACAAGCCATCACGCTCTCAATCACCCATCTTTTCAATCACGTAGCAAGAACCGAAGAGACCCATTTCTCGGTCCTTTCGTGCCGCGTCTCTTGAACTCGACCTGGCCGTGAGATCTGCGCGCCATGATTTGAAACCGATTCCGCGCTCTCCACAGCGGTGGAAGTCAGTCTATTATGGACAGTGCTCGTCAACAGCGCACGGGCGTCCGGAGAGAGCGCGGTGGCAAGAGAGAGATCGCTGCTGCAGGCCGAATCAATGGCCGATCTGGATCGGTTGCTCGAGCTGTGTGAGGTTCAGTCTGCCCGTTCTGGCGTGCCGTTGCCGCTGGGAGCGCATGTAAGAGGCGCCGGCGTGAACTTCGCCATCTTCAGCCGCCATGCAACCGGGGTTCGCCTTGACCTGTTTGATTTTCCTGACCAGTTGGCCCCAGCTCGGACTTACATTCTCAATCCCGCCCGTAACAAGACCGGCGACATCTGGCACATCTGGCTGGAAGGCATTCGTCCCGGTCAGCGCTACGGATTCCGCATCGCCGGACCCTATAACCCCGGCGAGGGGCACCGCTTCAATGCGGACAAGCTGTTGCTCGATCCCTACGCAACCGCCATCTGCATGGTCCCAGGGCGCGATTTTGGAGAGGCCGTGGGCTACGACCCCTCCTCTCCGCAGATTGATCTGACGATGTCGCAGGTGGACGATGCTGCTGCGGCTCCTAAATGCATCATCCCTCATACGGATTTCGACTGGCGAGGAGACCAGCCTCTCTGCCACCCGTGGGAGCCGACCGTCATCTATGAATTGCACGTGCGTGGCTACACCATTCATCCTGACTCAGGTGTTATAAGTCCAGGAACCTATCGCGGCTTGATCGAGAAGATACCGTACTTGAAGGATCTTGGAATTACTGCCGTCGAGTTGATGCCTGTTCAGGAATTCAACGAGTTCGAGTTATCACACTATAATCCGCAGACCGGTAAACGACTTACCAACTACTGGGGGTACGATCCCGTCGCCTTCTTCGCGCCCAAAGCGTCGTACGCAAGCGTAAGCAGGAACGGAGCGCAAGTTCTTGAATTCCGGGAGATGGTCCGCGCCTTCCACGAGGCGGATGTGGAGGTCATCCTGGATGTGGTCTTCAACCACACAGCTGAGGGCAACGAGCTGGGGCCAACGCTCAGCTTCCGTGGAATCGACAATGCCATCTATTACTGGCTGGATGAGAACCGGCGCTACTATCGCGACTTCACCGGAACGGGGCAGACCATTAACGCTTCGCACCCGGTGGTGCGCGATCTGATTCTGGATGCACTGCGCTACTGGGTCATGGAGATGCACGTTGATGGCTTCCGGTTCGATCTGGCTTCGGTGCTTGGTCGTGATCGCAACGGCCACGTCATCGCCGATGCCCCTCTGCTCGAGCGCATTGCCGAGGACCCGATTCTGCGGGACACAAAACTGATTGCGGAAGCATGGGACGCATCCGGCGCCTACCAGGTCGGCAGCTTCGCAGACCGGCGCTGGGCCGAATGGAATGGCCGCTATCGAGATGATGTGCGCCGCTTCTGGCGCGGAGACGATGGGATGCTCGGCCGCTTTGCAAGCCGCATCACCGGAAGCTCCGATATCTACTACGGATCAGGCAAGGGCCCCGAGTGCAGCATTAACTTCATCACCTGCCACGACGGATTTGCCCTCAACGACCTGGTGAGTTATGCGCGCAAGCACAATGAGCCCAACGGAGAAGACAACCGCGACGGAGTGCAGGAGAATCTGAGCGCAAGCTACGGGCTGGAAGGGGAGACCGACGATCCCGCCATCGACGCAGTGCGCCGCAGACAGATCCGCAACTTCCTGCTGACTCTTGCCATTTCACGCGGCGTGCCGATGCTGCTTGCGGGCGACGAGTTCCGCCGCAGTCAGCGCGGCAACAACAATGCCTACTGTCAGGACAATGCGACAAGCTGGGTTGACTGGTCTCTGCTGCGGCGCAACCAGGATCTCTTCCGCTTTACACAAGGCGTGCTCGCTCTGCGCCGTGCATACCCGGTGCTGCGCAAGGAAGCCTTTTATACGTCCACAGACCTTCAATGGCTGGGCCCGCAGGGAAAGACGCCCGATTGGCAGGACCCCTCGCAAAAATCTGTTGGGTGCCTTGTGCTTGCTGAGGGCAACCCACAACTTTTTCTTATGTTCAACGCCGCAACCTGCGGAGTCTCTTTCCTGCTGCCTCGCCTGCCGGAACCTGTGATGTGGCGCGTCGCCGTGGACACCGGCAAAGACGCGCCTGACGATTATCACAGCCCCGGAGAAGAGATTCCCGTCGATTCATTCATCCGTTACGAAGCGGGTCCGCGCACCAGCGTCGTTCTGGTTGCGCGCTGAGCGGCCGCAACGCGGCAAGGCGTTGCCGGTCGCGTTCCAGGGGTTCGTGTAGATTCCTCGTATTCACGATTTGAAGGCGGCGATCGCTGCCTCGCTGGTGTCGAAGATGTCAAAAATTCGATGCATCCGAACAAGTTCGAAGGTCGCGCGCACCTGCTTCGACATTCCACTGAGCTTCAGGTCCCCGCCTTTCGCGGTCATTTGACGCAGGCAGGAAAGCATGGCGCCCAGGCCGGAGCTGTCCACGAAACGCACAGCGCTCAAGTCAATCACCACTTTGTCTCCAGATTCAAGAATGGGAGCAATGTCATGCTTGAACTCGCCGCTGTTGGCCGCATCCAGATCCGCAACCGGGATTCGGGCTACAACTACGTCATCTTTCTTTTCAACGGCTATCTGCATGGGAGCTTGTTTTCCTTTCGGTCGAACTGCGTGAGAATTTCGTAAGAGCAACGCAATTTCTTCCCCGCTCGTCGCGGAAATACCGGACATCGTCAACGCATCGTGTCAGCATGGGCAGCCCCAGTCCCGACTCGCGCAAGCCATCGAGTTCCACTGACGGGACGTTGGCCGGCTCAAACGGATCTCCAAAATGATGCAGCACGATGACCACGCGGCTCCGAAACGCCTGGCCTTCGAGATCGATACGCTGGTCTTTGCGGCCACGGTAGGCATGCTTCATGATGTTACTGGCTGCCTCGTTGACTGCCAATACCAGAGCATCCATATCCGTATGCTCCAGCATTGAGGAAGGAAGGCCCGTACAAAAGGAACGCACGAACTCCCGCGCGCGTCGAAGCTGTTGAAGGTCGCTTCGGATTTCGATCTCATCGTGGGCCAGCGGGATCTCAACCTCTTCCATGCGCACGGCGACGCTCGTCAGGTCGTCCCTCAGGCGGTCTGTTCCGGTGAAGTCACGAACCGCGTTGCGGATGACCGCAACGAGGTCTGCGGGGTCCAGGTCGCGGTTGGCCCGCACACACTCTTCCAGGCGATCCGTCCCAAAGGGATCGCCCTGTTGATTGCGCGCTTCGGTCACCCCGTCGGAAAAGAGCAGCAGTAGATCTCCGGGCTGGCATTGAACCGATCTCTGCTCGTAGATCTCGCCCTCCCGAACACCGAGTGGAAGGTTGTTGCCATGCAGTATTTCGGTCCGGCCCGTACCGGCATGCAGATGAACAATCCCCGTGTGGCCGCAGTCAACCAGTTCCAGACGATGCTCTGCGGCGTTCAGGCGCGCATAGCAAAGCGTAACAAAACTTTCCAGGTCGATCAGCTTGCGCACGATCTGAGCGTGCGCAAGCATTACGATTTCGCGAGGCTCGGGGAGGATGCCGGACGGGGAAAGCGCCATGAGATAACTGAGCGACTTCAGGAAATACGCCTTGGTCGCCGCGCCAAGCAACGCTGCGGGAGTTCCCTTTCCCATCACGTCGCCGACAATCACATCCAGATTGCCTTCGCGATGCTTGATGAAGATATAAAAGTCGCCGTCGATACGTTCGGTGGGCACCGAGAGCGCAGCAACTCGAAGCCCGGGAATATCGACCGGCGGTGGATCAAGAAGCAGGGTCTGCTGAATTCGATAACCGATGTCGAGTTCCCGCTCGTGCGCGCGTTCCAGTTCGGCGGTCGCGGCCCGCTCGCGGAGAATGAACTCGTCCTTCAGTTGGTTCGCAGTCTGCAGTTCCGCGGTTCGCGCCAGAACACGCTCCTCCAACTCCGCGTTCAGTGTGCGAATCTCCTCCTCTGCTCTGGCATGCTCGGCTCGAACGCGCAGAGTAGCGATGCCGAAGGATAGATCGCTCGCCAACTCAGCAAGCAGATCCACTTCTCCTGAGTCGAATGCGTCCGGTTCTGCGGAATAGATCGCCAGCGCGCCAAATATCTCCAAGTCGATTTGCAGCGGAATAGCGATGCAGGAAGCATAGCCCTCCTCAAGGGCATGCGCGCGCCAGATAGCCATTCGCGGATCCGTCGCCAGATATCGAATGATCGAGATCTGCCGCGTTCGGATGCAGGTGCCAACCGGCCCGCGGCCGCGTTCCGTGTCAGCCCACTCGACGTTGACCCTGGCGAGGTAGTCGGCGCCTAAGCCCGCATGTGCAATGACGCTCACAGATTTTGCCTCGTCCTGCTCGGCGCGGCCAACCCAGCACATGCGGTATCCGGCTTCCTGCACGATGATGTCGCAGACTTGCTGCAGCAGCACAGACTCCTCTGTGGCCCGTACCAGAACCTGGTTGCATCTGCTCAGAGCCCGATTGGCGCGATAGCTCCGCAGTAACTGCTCCTGGTTGTGCTTCCGCTCCGTAATGTCCTGAACCGTGCCGATTCCCCTGACAATACGTCCCGCGGCATCCCGCTCCACCTCTGCCCTCTCGCGAACCCAGCGCACTCCATCGTTCACCAGGATTCGATGTTCAATGTCGTAGGGAACGCCGGTCAGCGCATCCTTCCATGCCTGGTCGACCCGCTTGCGGTCGTCAGGATGCACAATAGCCAGGAATGTCTCATAACTCACCTGTGCGCCCAAAGGCACGGCAAAGATCTGATACACCTCATCGGACCAATCGAGCCGATTCCTTGCAACATCGAGATACCAGCTCCCTAAATGCGCCACCACCTGCGCTCGATTCAGATTTGCCTCGCTGGTCCGCAGCGCGTCTTCGCTCTGGCAACGCCCGACCATCAGCCCCAGAACATTGGCCGCAGTCTGGATGAAATGGATCTCATCGCCAGCGAAGTTCAGGCGGCGGCGGGAATGTACTCCAAGTACGCCATAAGCACCGCTTGATGTGGAGATGGCCACCGTCATGCCGCTCACAATTCCGTGATCACGCAGCAGGCTTGAGCAGGTGAAGCGATTCTCGGTGGATATGTCTTCAACCAGAACTGGCTCCTCATGCAGGAGTGTGTATTCCTCCTGTGTATCGGCCCCTGCTCCAGCAGTTGCATTTCCCACCAGCCCCGGTATCCAGCCCATTCCTGCACGCAGGACAAACACACGCGGTTCATGCTGCAGTTCCAAAACGCTGCAATACTCCACGTCGAGAGTCCGGGCAATCAGCACGACTGCATCATTCATCGCCCGTCCAGGGGTGTCGGAACGAAGCGCAAGCAAACCCAGGTCCGCGATGGCCGTTTGAAGACGGACGAGCGTCCGGATCTCCCTGACCGCGCGCCGCCTTTCGGTGATGTCCCGCACAATACTCTGTCTGCGACCGTCAGAAAGATACTTGGCGCTCACCTCGACGGGCACCTCCGTGCCGTCGCTGCGGCGAAAAGTCCACTCTGCAATATCCGTCTCGCCGCGTAACAGGGACTCCCTGGCCTGTCGCAGCCGTGGCAGGTCGCCGGGCACAACCAGGTCATCCATCGATTTCCCCAGTATCTCTTCGCGAACGCATTGCAGAAGCCTGCAGCCCGCGTTATTTACGCTCGTATACCGGCCATTCGCATCGGCAATAAAAATGCCGTCGGAAGCCTGCTCAAACAGTTGCGCAATCTGGTCGCGCGCTTCTCTGGCATTCTCGCCCGCAAGGCGCGCCGCGCGGAGCGCCTTTCTGCTCTCCCGGTTCGCGCGCCTCAGACGATACTGCAAAAGATTGATCAGGATACCCGTGCCAATGTAAACGGCTGCCGAGACAAAATAGCGGGAATGCTCCTTGGCAAATGCGTGCTCTGGTGGAACAAAACCCCACCAGGCCAGTATCGCAGCGATCAAGGTTGCTGCAATGCCGGCCCACAGCCCGCCAATCCAGGAGCTGAGAAATACCACGGGATAAAACAGGAACCAGGCGAAAGGATGAATGACCTGCCAGAGCGCATTCTGGATCGCAGCAAATACGAAGGGAAGAAGGAGCGCGATAATGACCCGCACTCCGCGCTTGCGAAGGAAGGACAGGGAAGGCGACGAATCAGACGGAGACTGGGAGCGGTGCTCCATACGTTCCTCCGTTGCGCCTTTGTGCAGCGCTGCCTGCTCTGCTCCAGTTTACCTCTGGCGTCTTTCCTTATGGCCTCAAACAATCCCCTTCTGGACTTTCGTCTTTCCTCTTATAAACAGAATTGCGGCGACACGAAAATCGAAGTGCGCGATCTCGTTCTCCGTCAGGCAAACTGCTGCAGGCTGAATCCGAGTTCGTAGGTCTCACCGTGGGCGAGAAGGTCTTCCCATGTAACCTCGCGCCGCTGATAGCCTGCCATGCGCCCGAGCATGCAGCTGAGAGCGGTTTCGACTCCCTCGGCAATCTGGTTGTGTGCAGGGCCCGACAGGATGCTCGCGATAAACGTGCGTTCCTTGTCGCGATCGGCAAAGGCCAGATTGTCTGAGAAGCTGCCGTTGGCAGCGAATTTGCCGGAACCGGATGCCGTGTTGGCTGAGTCCTGCCACGCCCACGGCTGCGCACCCTTGATCTCGATCGGGCCCGTATACGGCACGGTTGCGGTTCCGCTCGCGCCAAACAATCGCAGGCCCGCATCGAAAACGCCATAGTCGCCATACTGAGTTGAAGAGAAGGAAAGGTGGACGTCTCCAGGATAGATGAAACTTACTTCGTAGTTATCCCAGCAGTCACCGAAATGAGTAAGGATGTTGCGCCCTCCCGTCGCAGTCGCCTTCACCGGATGCGCGCCGAGAAGCCAGTTACAAAGATCGATGATGTGGATATTCTGCTCGACAAGGATGTCCCCGGAAAGCACGCGATCCCAAAGCCAGTTGCGCAGGCGATACTCGTCGGGCGAACTGCCGATGGCCTTCTTTTCCTCTGAAGCCGGCGCGTAATAATAGCCGGCCACAACGGCAATCTTGCCCAGCGAGCCCGCCTTGATCTTCTCCGCAATCGCGGCGATCGGCGGCGCGCTGCGGCACTGGAACCCCACATCGACGCTTTGCGTCGGCTTCACGCGTTTCGCAATTTCCAGCGCCTGGCGCGCCTGGCGGATGTCGATTCCCACCGGCTTCTCGCAGTACACATGCTTGCCCGATGCGACAGCGGCCTCAAGATGCTGCACGTGAAAGAAAGGCGGAGTGGAAATCTGAATCAGGTCGACGTCTTTTGACGCTGCCAGTTGCTCAAACGCATTCGGGCCGTGGAAGAGCAGTCTGCTGTCGATGGGCGGGCGGCCAAGGCTCGCGTTCAGCTTGTCAAAGTGATCGCGCCCCGCCGCCAGCTTGTCAGGAAACAGATCCGCGAGCGCGACAACCTGGGCGGAAGTATTCTGGGAAAATGAATCCGCCACGGAAGTGCCCCGGTTTCCGCAGCCCAGCAGTCCGTGCCGTACGGCAGAGTTGGCCGCGTAGCCGAATGCGGTGCTTGTGTTGAGCAATAACATGCCGGAAACAACCCCCGATCCTGTGTGAACGAATTGCCGACGGTTCATCTGGCCTCGCGTCCTTGTACCTGTTGAAGTGACTTGTTGAACACCCCGCGGCTGCCGATTGCGCTCAGGCCAGCACTTCGCGGAGTATGCGCTCAAGGTAGATTTTTTCCTGGCGGACATCCTCGATCTGTTGCGGCCCTGAGGTCTCGCGCTCAATCGTAATGGCGCCCGCGTAACCAATGCGATGAAGCTTGGTGAAAACGGCCCGGAAATCGACAAGCCCCTTCCCAATCAGCACTTCTTCGCCAAGTTCGCTGGGATTCGTGGGCCATCGCCCGTCCTTCGCATGCACGCTGCGAATGTGCGGCCCGAGAATGTCGACAGCATCCACTGGATTGGCTTTGCCGTAGAGGATGAGGTTGGCCGTGTCCAGTCCGACAGCAAGATTCGGCATGGCCACGTCGCGGATCATGCGCGACATCGTGGTTGGAGTCTCCTGTCCGGTCTCCATCAGGAAGTACTGCCCATTGCCCTGGCAATGCTGAGCAACGGCACGGATAGCTTCAACCGCGCCCGGATAAAGAGGATCGGCTGGATCCTCTGGGATGAAGCCGCAATGCGTCTGTACCTGCCCAACGCCAACCATTTTGGCAAAGTCAGAAACCTGGCGCAGAGCATCGATGCGGGCAGCACGCATCTTGGGAGGAATCAGGCCAATGGTGGACGGCCCGCGCGTAAAGTTCCACTCCAGCGGCCCCGGACCAACGACCTCAACCGTAGTGGCAACCACGTCGTACTGCGCGAGAAGGTCCTTAATCTGCGTCGCCAGCGCCGGCGTGAAACCGTTGATGTAGCCGTCCAGAGAGAGAAAGCAGTTGGAAAAGCCGAGATCGCTAACCCGGCGAATCGTCGCCTCAGGAGCACCGTAGGGGGTGACGAGCAGGCCGAGCGCCATGGGCTTCAAGGCAGCGGGTTTGGCGGCGGCGAGAGAGGCAGCAGGACCAAGCCCCTCCGCGAGTATGGCGGCGGATGCAACGCCCAGAAACGTTCGCCGGTTCATAAAATTTCCCTTCCCTGGGGAGCCGCTCGCTGGAGTCCCCGTCGATCAGCACCAAGCGCCAATCTAAGCTAATCGCGCGCAGTTCCGCAACGTCTCGGCTTGCCGTGCGAAGAAAATCAACGCAACAAGGCCACGTGACAACCATCATGAACAGAAACAGAGAAGCCGTTAGAAGCGCCAGGCAACAGGAAGATTCAAATGTTCAGCGGATAATTAAGACGCAGGAAGTGCCTCAGCCTCTGCAGCAGACAGCACCGGCTTGACTGGCCGTCAGTCCGGAAAGACAGTATGCTTTCGCCAAGTTTTGCATTGGATGGTGAACGGCTGGATTTGATTGGTGGACGCGGTAGGAATCGAACCTACAACCTGTCGGTTAAGAGCCGAATGCTCTGCCAGTTGAGCTACGCGTCCAGATGGTCTGAAAAACCGTGCGGCTGGAGACTTATGCACGGCTTGTGCAGGCGTTGATTCACGCTGCTACTCAAAAAATATAGCACACAGGGGGAAGGATTCCAAAGCACGCGGCTTTCGCGCGTGCCGTCTTCGCGCGAAGCATGCGAGAGCGACAGGGCAACGGCGTTTCTCTTGCACAGGTGGAGGGATTTGTCTTGCAGGCTGGTTCGCCCGCGTGCCTGCTTTAGAAGGTGAACGCCAGGCCGGCGCCCACGCTGCGCTGGCTCTGCGCGAAGATGAGCAGTGAACCGTCGCTCAGCACCATGGGGCGGTAGCCCTGAGCAAGAAGGTTTCCCACGTTGAGCAGAGCATCGATGCCGCCTGGGCCGTCACTGCTCCGCAAGCGGATCGGCTGGCGAAGGTGCAGGCTGAGATAGGGTTCAACGGCATTCGCCGTAAACGGGGCCACCTGGGTCACCGTGTCCTCGGGTTGCCAGCGATAGCTGGCCCTCCATCGCGTCCCCGTGCCCTCCAGCGTGCCAGAGAGCGCCAGCGCGTACGTTTGTACGCGACGCGGGCGCGCAGCTGCAAGCACCTGGGCAAACGGAATCGGGCGAGAGGATGCCGTCATCACCAGCGCGTCTCCATTGGCATAGCTGAGGCGAATGTTGTTGCCGCCCGGCAGACTGCGCTCCACGCTGGCCATCATGCCGGCTGTGGAGAAAGCCGGTCCTGCTGCGCGAAGCAATCCGCTGACGCCGTCAAGCAGCGCGCTGGCGGCGAAGGGCGGCGCCTGGCCGCCGCCGGTGTTTGCCGCTGCCTCAAGAACAGGGTTCTCTATCTGGTCTGCATACACCAGAAAGGTCATGCCGGAGGCATCCGTCCGCCTCTCCCAACCGATCTCCTGATGAAGACCATGTTCAAAAGCAAGATCGCCATTGCGTGTCGCGGAGAGTGCCGGCAGCCATGCAGAAGCATCGGTGTCGTTCTGCGCGCCGGGAATGAAGGTCGTCATCCGGTAGCGGACCGTTGAGTCGCCATTGCGCCAGCCCACCGTGGCAAACGGCAGCGACTCTACCGCAACATTCGGGGAGCTTGAGGCGAACCGCGCAACCACCTGCTCGGAACCCACCTCGGCCTCGAACTCGTCGCCCAGGTTGATCGACTCCCAGCTGCGCACGACTGCTTCCTGCAACCCTCCTGCGCCGGGACCGTCTATCTCAGGATGAATGGCGACCGCGGCGACGGACTGCACCGAGCCCGCGAAGCCCAGATCCTGGCGGAATCCCAGCATCGACTCCATGGCGCCATCCGTGCCGGGGCTGAAATCCACGCTGGCCAGCAGTTCGCGGCTGTTGGAGGGCGTGTCCTCCAATGAAGCCGTGATCCGCTCGCCGCTCTCGCCAAAGGTTCCTTCTTTCCCCGTGGCCAAAAGGCGCGCTTTGAGCCTGGGCCGCGCGCCCGGGCCGTCAGAGACAACCACCAGAGGCCCATCCTCCAGCCAGCGCAGCAATGGCCGATTGGCGGCTGAGCGCAACGTCCAGGCCCAATCATCCTTCTGGGCATTGGCGGCGCGCGGCTCTGCCGGAAGCCACTGCATCACCTCGTACAGCGTGTTCAGGGTGAGATTGACAATGGTGCCGCGGCGCACGTGGACATTTTCCCTGAGCGACGGCAAGAATGATGTGCCCATGGCCTTGACCGTGTACCGGCCGGGCGGGATGGAAGGAATTGAGAAGCGGCCCTTGCTGTTCGTATAGACGACGGCAATGAGGCTCAGATCCGGGCGGAGCAATTGAACGACGGCGCCGATCTGCGGCACTCCCGCGGAATCGCGCACTACGCCTGCAACCGATCCTGGAGCTGCCCCGCTGGCAGAGACGCTCCCTGTGGCGATCAGCGCGATGAAGAAAGCGAGATGGAGCCTGCGCATCATCAATCGGTCTGGTGACCCGGCGGCGTCTCTGGCAAATTTGGTGCAAAACCATCCCGCGCGGGCTTCCCGATCTGCAGCCGGATAACCCTGTTGCGGGGGATGCATACTATTCCACGACAAAAGGTGCCGACTGCGCAATCTCTTGTTTTGAGATTTCGTCGTCCACCTTGATCGTCACCTTGTACTTGCCGGGCTGAAGTCCGGCGATCGGAAGCGTCTTTTCCACCGTCAACTGGTCGCTATGCGCTCCCAACTCCTTTGAATCCAACTGCTTCTGGAACACAACCGTGTTCGTCGCGGAATCGACGATCTCGTAGGTAACCTGCGCCTGGTTACTCTTCGTCGCATCATTGATGCCGAGATTGTAGACCTGCATCCAGAAGTTGAGCTTCTGGCCGCGGTTGAAGCTGACCGGCGTCGCCGCATTCTTGCTCACCCGCGGCCGGATAAACGTGTTGCCGATAACGAAATTGCCGCTGCCGATGGCGTGTGAATCCACCGCATTCATCTGGTCGGCCAGAATCAGGCTCGACGTGGCCAGCTTTTCGTCATGGTACGTGGGCACGTCAAGCGCCCGGCCGTAGATGCCGATGTGATCCGGGTTGTTCACGTCCTTGATGGCAATATCAAGGCGATAGAGGCCCGGAACCAACGGAAGGGCCTTCCAGTACACCGACTGGCGGTTCAGCGATTTCTCCAGCAGTTCGGCCGGCTGTTCAATCTCGACCGTATCCTCAAACGTCTGCACGGTCTTGTGCATGATGGTCGTGACCTTGCCCAGGATGTTCACCACGCCCTTGGCAACCCCGTTCTTGGTCACGAACGTGACGTCGCTGTTCTTGATCTGCAGCGTAATGGGAACAAGCACTGTGTTCTCAGTCACTTTGACAAAATCCGTGCGCACATCAAAGGGGAAAATGGGGCCATTGATCAGCTTGTGCTCTGAAATGAAGTTGTCGAG
The DNA here is from genome assembly GCA_028876395.1 of Acidobacteriota bacterium. Taxonomy (GTDB): domain Bacteria; phylum Acidobacteriota; class Terriglobia; order Terriglobales; family Acidobacteriaceae; genus Telmatobacter. The sequence goes on along the minus strand of JAGWRX010000146.1, from coordinate 20,384 downwards.
ATCCTTGAACTTGACCGGGGGCGGAGCAAACAGCTTCGAGGCCAGCTCGATGCGATCAAACTCCTTGGAGGCCTGCGAGGATGCCAGCGGCCCCGTGCCCAGGCTCTCGAATCCGCCCTTGAAGCGGTCAGCCTTCTTGGCCATGCCCATTTCTTCCCACTGCGTGGCGCCCATGCCCGGTGTGTGAAGAAGAGCGTCCTTCTCCCCGCGGTCGATGGTGAAGTGGTAGTCGCCGCACATGCACGTGTCTACGAATTCGATGTCGATGTTCTCGCCGACGCCCTCGAGATACCGGTAGTGCCAGACCTCAAATGGAAATGTCGAGGTCTCACCGCCGCCCTCGTCCATGGGCCGCGTGTAGGCTCCGCCGGAGGGATGGGACTCAACCGAGTCCGGCTTGCCGAAGGAGATATAAATGTGGCCGCGGTCGGTCTTCCACCCCGGCTTGCCGGCGGCATAGTGCTCATTGGCGTACGCAATGCGCCGGTAATGCTCCTCGCGGAACTCATTGTCGGGCGAGTCGGGATTCGGGTTGCGACGCAGCCAGAACTGCTCAATGAACGACTCGCGCTCCTCATCGTTGCTGAGGTTCCTGAACGCCTTCCGCTCCTCGTCCGAGATGATGTAGACAACGTCCTGGTCAAGCCAGGTCTTGTAAGCGCCCTTCAACTCCTGGCGGACGGCCTTCTGAGCCGCGAATCTCTCCTTGTCGCTCCGTGGCCGCTTCAGCGGATCAACTTCCTGGTCCTGGCCGGCGGCGGGCTGGGCTTGCGCGGATGAATCAGCGGACTGCTGGGCTCGAAGCCCGATGGCGGGTACAAATACCAATCCGCAACCCAGTGCAACTAAGAGGAACCTACGGCTGTTAAGCATCATTGCCTTGAAACACTCCTGCGATGCCTTATTTTACGAGTCCCAGCAGGGCTGGGCAAGGTTTAGGGCACACTTAACCTGTAGTTGGACGCGGCAGTGCCGGAAAGGTAACCTGCAAAGGCAGTCCCCGGAGGCCGCCACACCGCGGTTTTTGAGACCCCGCGGGCTGTTCATGCGTCTGAAGAATGAACACAATCGCCCACCGCCTGTCGCTTTCAGGCACTCCCACGGAATGCAGTGGCGGTGGGAAGAAGCAGGCAGAAAAGATTTCATGGATTTCGCCAGCCATGTTCGTCCGGAGAATCGGCCCAGCCCACGGAAAAGCGCAGAATGCTCGTCGGGCAGATGTCGGGAACTCGATTCACAGGAATTGCGTACACTGAAAATGGGAGTGACCGGGAGCAGCCACCGCAGATGAAGAAAATTCTACTAACGATTCTTGCAGTCGTTGTGATTGCCGGGCTTGTTGCCTTCATGGTCTACAAGCAGCAATCCGGCTACACCAAAGTGCTGACCGCAAAGATTGCGCGGCAGGACCTGTCCACGGTCGTGAGCGGCACCGGCCAGATCAAGCCCAGAACGTATGTCAACCTCGGCGCTACCGCCATGGGACGCGTCACTCACCTCTTTGTAAAGGAGGGTGACCGGGTCAAGAAAGGCGAAGTCGTCGCCACCATCGAGAACGTGCAGCAGGAAGCCACGGTTCACGGCCAGCAGGCTGCCATCTCCTCGGCCAGGACCGACATCGCTTCCTATGTAGCCGCGGAAAAGACCTCCGAAGCCAACGTGGACCATGCCAGGGCCGACCTGGAGCAGAAGAAGCTGGATTGGGATCGTGCCCAGAGCCTCTACAAAGCCGGAATCATGGCCAAGCAGGATTACGACGCCAAGAAAGCCGCCTACGACCTCGACGTTGCCTCGCTGGCCCAGGCCGTGGCGCAATTGAACCAGGCCAAAGCCAATACCGCCTCGGCGCGCGGCCGCCTGCGGACGCAGGAGGCCACCCTGCGCGCCAATCAGGATCTGCTCAACCGTACGATTGCCATCGCTCCCTTTGACGGCATCGTGACCAATGAACCCGTTCGCGAAGGCGAGACGGTCGTGGAAGGCATCCAGAACACCGAAGGCTCCACCCTGATGACCGTGGCGGACATGAGCGTGATTACCGCCGAGGTCAAGGTGGACGAGACCGACATCGTCAACCTCAAGATTGGCCAGCCGGCCGACGTCACCGTGGACGCCCTGCCCGGCAAAGTCTTCAAAGGGCACGTCACCCTGGTCGGCGACCAGGCGCTCCTGCGCTCCACCGGCGTCGCCACATCGCAGTCCACCACCGGCACCGAAGAGGCCAAGGACTTCAAAGTCGTCGTCACCCTGGACGGTTCCACCGAGGGGCTGCGCCCCGGGCTTTCGACCACCGCCAAAATCACCACCGCGCACAAGGCAAACGTGCTCACGCTGCCCATTCAGGCGCTGACCATGTACACGCCCCAGCCGCCGGGAGATAAAGGCAAGGTGGAGGCCGCATCCACCTCCTCCGTCAGCGCCAAGCTGGCGCCGCAGCAGGGCGTCTTTGTGATGGTGAAGGACGCGCATGGAAAGCAGCGGGCAAAGTTCATTCCCGTCACCACGGGCATCACCGGAGCAACGGACATCGAGGTGCTCTCGGGGTTGGGCGAGGGGCAGGAGATCGTCATCGGGCCATACAAGACGTTGCGCGCTCTCAAGGATGGCGCGCTGCTGAAGCGGGATACCCAGAAGCTGACTGTGCCGCCGCCTGGAAATTCCTGAGCGGCCCGCGCAGAATGAAGCAGTGGGCAGCAGATCGCCGGAACCAGCGCTGCCTCAGGGCTCACCAGAAACAATGTTGAAGTCAAAGGAAGAGATCCAGATGGCTCTGAACAGCGTCAGTACCGAGGTCGATACGCAGCAGGCCGCGCCGCCCAGCAGCGACGTGATCGTCGTCGAGGATCTTTGGCGCACCTACGATATGGGCTCCGAGCAGCAGGTGCAGGCCCTGCGCGGCGTTTCGCTGCGCATCAAGCACAACGAGTACGTCGCCATCATGGGCCCGTCGGGTTCCGGCAAGTCCACGCTGATGAATCTGATCGGCTGTCTCGACACGCCCTCCAAGGGACGCTACTGGCTCAACGGCCAGCTGGTCAGCGAGCTGGACGACGACCAGCTCGCGCGCATCCGCAACAAGGAAATCGGCTTCGTCTTCCAGACCTTCAACCTGCTGGCGCGCGCCAGCTCCCTGCACAACGTGGAACTCCCACTGATCTACAACGGCACGCCCGCGGCCGCCCGCATCGAGCGCGCCAGGGAAGCTCTGACCAGCGTCGGCCTGGAAAGCCGCATGAATCACAAACCCAACGAGCTCTCCGGCGGACAGCGGCAGCGCGTGGCCATCGCCCGGGCGCTGGTCAACAAGCCCTCCATCATCCTGGCCGACGAGCCCACCGGCAACCTGGACTCAAAGACGGGCCTCGAAATCATGGCGCTCTTTGACCAGTTGCACGCCGGCGGCAACACCATCGTGCTTGTCACCCACGAGCCGGACATCGCCGAATATGCGCATCGCGTCGTGCATATCCGTGACGGCCAGATCTTTTCCGACGAGCCGTCCAAACGCTTCCGCACGGCGAAAGCCGGCGCATAGCAGGATACGAGCCAGAGCACATGAGCGGGAGAGACCCATGTCTCTCCCGCTCATGTTTTTTGGAGCGCTGCCGATGAAGTGGATGTCGGCCCGCATGGGCACTTGGGGCCGCGAAGGCGAGGCACGTCGATTTCCATGCAAAGCGCCGCACAACTTCAAACACAACTTTCTGCTGCAGGCCTGAAACTTCTCCAGGTAGAGGCGCAGCCGGCCTCACAGATTGTGGGTGCAAACGCCGCCTGGCGCAAGCTGCTCATGCAGGTTGATATGGTCGCGGCGCACGTGCAGGTGGCCGCCGTTGAAGGCGAGCCCGGAGCAGGCAAAGAGACCCTGGCGCGCTATCTGCACAGCCGCTCTGCCTTGGCGCGGTCGGGCTTTCAGCGCCGCGACGCGCGTGAGTGGCTGGCCACCGACGCCGAGCCGGGCATGCTGCAGGGATTCCTCTACCTGGATCGCGTGGACCTTCTTGAAGCTCCGGGGCAGGGACTCCTCCTGGGCGTGCTCAAGGCCCTGCAGGACCGCTTGCCGGGGCGCGCCGTCGTGGTGGCCTCTTCACACGCTCCATTGCGCCAGATGGCCGCTCAGGGCCTCCTGATACCCGACCTCGCCTATCGGCTCTCCGCCGTGCGCTTTGCTGTTCCCGCGCTCCGCCAGCGCAAAGAGGACATCGCTCCCCTCGCCCAGGCGCTGCTTGACCGCATCTGCGCGCGCTACCACCAGCGCCCCGTCTCGCTCGCGCCCGGCGCGCTCGCGCGCCTTCTGCAGCACGGTTGGCCGGGCAACGTGCGCGAACTGGCCAGCGTGCTCGAGGCTTCCCTGCTCGACGCCGTCAACGGCGTCATCCGCGCTGAAGACCTGCAGCTCTCCGCCGGCGTGGAGAGGCGCGCAGAGCCGCAGCCCGCGCCGCGCACGGAGCATCTTGCCCTCGATGCCGTCATCCGCGATCACGTGCGGCATGTCCTCGACCTCAATCGCGGCAACAAGCTGCGCGCCGCGCGCCAGCTCGGCATCAGCCGCTCCACCCTCTACCGCATCCTCGGCAACCAGATCATCATGGCGCAATAATGACCCCTCCGGGCCGGTCGCGGGCTCTACACTCAATGGGTAGGCGCGTTTGCCTTGAGGTTCATCCCGTTGAGAAAACTCCTGCTCCATTCCCTCGCGGTTGTTCTCCTGCTCGTTGCTGCCCCTCAACCCATCCTGCATGCGCAGGCAACAACCATCCCGCCCGTCGCAGACCGCCGCGCGGCCCTCAACGACCTCTTCAAGGAATACTGGGACGCCTACCTGCAGCGCTCGCCCGAGTTTGCTTCTGAAATTGGCGACAAGCGCTTCAATGACCAGATCAACGACTACTCCGTGAAGGCCTACAACGACTGGCTGGCCGCCGAGCAGAACTACATGCTCCGCCTCGCCGCCATTGACCCCACCGGCATGACCGACCAGGAGCAGACCAGCCGCGACCTCCTGCTGCGCCGCTTTGCCGACGACGAGGAGACCGCGGAGTTCAAGCCGTGGGAAATGCCCGTCAACCAGATGGACGGCATCTACGCCACGTATCCGCAGCTCGTGGCCGAGCTCAGCTTCACCACCGTCAAGGACTACGACGACTGGATTGCCCGCCTGCACGCCATTCCCAAAGCCTTCGCGCAGGTCACCACCAACATGTCCATCGGTATGGAAGACCAGCGCGTTCCGCCGAAGTACCTGCTCGAAAAGACCCTCCTGCAGGTGCAGCAACTGGCCAATCAGAAGCCGGAAGATTCACCGCTGGCGATGCCGCTCAAAAAGTTCCCTGCCTCTATCTCCGCCGACGAGCAGGCGCGCATCAAGGATGAAATGCTGACGGCCATCAGCAAGCAGGTCCTGCCCGCCTACCAGCGCTTCGCCCGCTTTCTTCAGGTCAGCTACATTCCCGCTGGCCGCACCGATCCCGGCATCTCCGCTCTGCCCGACGGCGCGCAGTACTACCAGTTCCTTATTCGCCGCACCACCACCACAAACCTCACAGCCGCGCAGATTCACCAGATCGGCCTCGACGAAGTGAAGAAAGATGAAGCCGAAATGCTGGCCATCGCGCAGAAGCTCGGCTTCAAGGACCTTAAGAGCTTCCAGGCCAGCTTCAAGACCAATCCCAGGCTGCACCCGGCCTCAGCCGAGGCGCTTCTCGACGCCTATCGCGGCTACCTCAAGCCCATGCAGGCAAAACTGCCGCAGCTCTTTGGCCGCCTGCCCAGGGCAGGGTTTGAGGTTGTCCCGGTGCCGGATTATCTGGAGAAGACCTCGGCGCCCGCATATTACCAGGCCGGCACTCCCGACGGCAGCCGCCCCGGACGTCTGTTCATCGACACCTACAACGCCACGGACCGCAACCTCTACGACGCGGAGGGAATCGCCTATCACGAAGGTCTGCCCGGTCACCATCTCCAGATCTCCATCGCGCAGGAGATGCAGGGCGTGCCTCCGTTCCGCAGGTACGAGCACTTCACTGCATATATCGAGGGATGGGGCCTGTACGCCGAGCGGCTCGGCAAAGACGTCGGCTTCTATCAGGATCCCTACTCCGACTACGGCCGCCTCGAAGGTGATATCTGGCGCGCCATCCGCCTCGTCGTCGATACCGGAGTGCACTCGCAGCACTGGACCCGCCAGCAGATGGTCGACTACTTCCACGAGCACTCGTCCATCGACGAGACCGATGTGCAGTCAGAGGTGGACCGCTACATTGCATGGCCCAGCCAGGCTCTTGCCTACAAAATCGGCCAGTTGAAGATCCTGGACCTGCGGGACCAGGCGCAAAAGGAGCTGGGCAGCAAGTTCGACATCCGCGCCTTCCACGACCAGGTGCTCGACTCCGGCGCCCTGCCGCTCGACGTACTCAGCAGCCGCATCGACGCCTGGATTGCCAGCCAGAAAGCACCATCAAAAACGAACCCGAATTAGGGCCGGGTGCCGGGTGCCCCAGGTCTCGATTCTGAGACCTGGGAAAACAACAATGCCGGGTGCCCCAGGTCTCGATTCTGAGACCTGGGAAGACAACAAACCCATGGCCGCCCCGCCACACCCAAAAAATGTCGCCCCTCAAAGAGATGTCAACCCCATCCTGCCCTTCGCCGCTCCCATCTCGTTCAAAATCAAACCGGAACGGCTCCTCGCATTTTGCAGGTCATTTCCCCCTCCCGGCGCACAATGGAATTGCAGCAATAAAAAAAACACCACAGCTCCCGGCCCGTACGGGATTCCGTCGAGTCACCACCCCGGCTGGGAGCTGGCGGCTAAAGGGCACCCCCCTACCCCCCCTATTTATTTTTGTTTTCCACAAAAAGCTTGCAGAGAATTTCGCAGCCCGTATCGGCAAGCCTTCGCCTCCCGCTCACCATGGGCAAACCGGAAGGCTCTTGCCTGTAATCCGTTGCGTCCGGTCTCGGACACATATCAGAAGCGGAATACTACGCCGTTGACCGGAATGTCTATTTGATCGAGCATTCCGGTGGGGGTGATCTCCACTTTTGCCTTTTTGGGCTTGCGGAAGAAGACGAAGCCTGAGACTCCGGCGCCCTGCTTCAGGGTGGCGGGGTGGAGGAAGATCGCGGGGCTGAGGACGGCAGGCATCTGCGTGTCCGAGGGGATGCCCGAGGAGCCGATGGTGGTGGCGGCGCCGCTCGGGGGGTGGGATGCGTGGTTGAGAACGCCCATGTCCAACTGCTCGCCGGCGCCGGATTGGCCTTCAGCCAGCGCACGGGCGCGGGCGGCCATCTCCAGTTCGGCTCCCATGTCGAAGAACGGGAAGCGGGTGTGGCCGGGGTCAGAGTACACGGCGGCGAAGCTCTTGGGCACGACTTTGACGGTGCCCTCGGCGACGCGGTAAACCGAGACGAAGACGGAGAAGTCGCCGTTGCCCCTGTTTTGCGGCATGCCGATGGCGACGGTGGTTCCGTCATACGTGGTTTCAAGAAGCGGCTTACCGCCGGCGAGAGCGACCTTGCAGTGCGCGGCGTCAGCCCGATTGAAGGTGATGATTGCAGGGCCGGGCTGGGCGGACGGGCTTTGGGCGAAAGCTGCAGCGGAGAGAAGAAGCGAGGCTAAAAGGGCTTTCACTTGCGTGAACCTCGGGATAGAGTCGCTACGAATCCAGACGTGGAGGCGCGATGTGCGCGGCGTTCCTCGAGATCGTGCTGTTGAAGAAGACGCTTTTCCGGCGGATATAGTCTCGCAGTGTCTGGCGGCGTCTTCTGCGGGCTGACGATGGAAGCAGAGCGGGCGGCATGGCTGCGCATTCCTCCGCGGCCTTCAGCGCCCGTAGCGCGCAATTAGTTCGCCCCGCGCCAGCGCATGCCCTTGCATCGCCTTCTCCACCTTTGCCCTGCCGGCTCCCGGCGGCAGGTTGAGCGGCCCGTCCAGTGCATACAGCTCAAAGAAGTAGCGATGCGTCGATCCGCGCGGCGGGCACGGGCCGCCGTAACCCGTGTTGCCAAAATCGTTCTGCCCCTGCAGCGAGCCATCGGCAAGCTTCGCCTGCTTCGGAAGCCCTTCGGCCAGTTCCCGCGCCGTGCCCGGCAGGTTGTAGAGCACCCAGTGCACAAAGGTGCCCACCGGCGCATCCGGGTCGGTCACAATCAACGCAAAGCTCTTCGTCCCTGCCGGAACCTCACTCCACGCCAGTTGCGGCGAGCGATCCGCTCCATCGCAGGTAAAGTCCTTCGGCACGCGGCCATCGCGCGTGCTTGCGCTGGTCAGCTCCATCGTTGCTCTCCCTCCGGCAGCGTCAACCGCCCTCGCGCCATGGCAGCCCGCGAGCGCTGGAATCGCCGCCAGCAGAGCCGCCGCGCACAGTGCGGCAAACCGCGGGCCGGTCCTGTCGCAAGCAGTGCAGCCAGCAGCCTCCCTGGTGCGCATGAGCCCTCCCGCGCGCGGTCTTCCAGCGCCCGTCCTGAACAGAAGCCGCACCAGCGTAGCGCGTTTTGTCCCGCCAGACAAGCAGCCGCTATTTCGGCCGGACAAGCTCAATGCGGTCCCGAGTGCGCACCCACGTATTGCCCGCCATGCGTCCCACGGCGTCCAGCCCCGCCGGGTCCACGCGGAAGTCATCCACCAGATCCTCGCGTACGTGGAACCGCACCACCTCGCCCAGCACGATCACGCCGCTGCCCGCCGCCTGGCTGGTGTAGATGACCTGCAGCAGCCGGCACTCCATCTGCGCCGGCGACTCGGCCACCCGCGGCGGGCGAACCGCTTCGCTGGCCAGCGCCGTCAGCCCCGCCAGTTCGAACTCGTCCACCTCCGGCGCAACCTCGGCTGCCGTGGCGTTGGCTGCCGCTGCCATGGCTTCGCTCACCACGTTCACTACGAATTCGCCCGTCTCTTCCACATTGCGCAGCGTGTCCTTGCGCTGCTCCGGCCTGTCTCCGCGCGCCGAGCGCAGCGCCGGGCAGAACAGCACCGTCGGCGGCGCCGAGCCCACGCCCGAGAAAAAGCTGAAGGGCGCAAGATTGGCCACGCCCTCGGCGTCCACGGTCGATACCAGCGCCACCGGCCGCGGCACAATGATGCCCGTCATCAGTTTGTAGACCTGGCGCGGTTCACATGCTGCCGGGTCAAAGGTATGCATCGGGTTGAGCGGCGTGTCCTGGCTGTCCATAGTGTTAGCCTAGAACATCCAATCGCTTCATCAGGCGTCTAACGAAAATCGGACAACGCCCGCGTCAGGCGTAACAGTTCTGGTGCGCGCCGGGAAATTTGCAGGCTGGTAACATTGCATGATGCACAATCATAAATAGGAGAAAAACTGTCGTGCCGCGCATCCACTTTCAACAGCAGCTCGCCGAACTCAAGGACAAGCTCCTTGCCATGGCTGCGCTTGCGCAGCAGGCGGTCGAGTCTGCGGTTGACGCCTATCTGCAGCGCGATCTGGCCCTTTGCCAGTACGTCAAGCAGAATGAGACCGCCATCAACACCGCCCAGCGCGAGCTGGACGAGATGGCCTACGAGCTCCTCGCCAAGGAGCAGCCCATGGCCATCGATCTGCGCTTCATCCTCGCGGTCATCAAAATCAACGGCGATCTGGAACGCATCGGCGACCAGTCCATGGGCATCTCCCGCCGCACGCGCGACATTCTCAAGTCTGAAGAAATCGAGCTGCCCGTGGACTTTGCCGCCATGGGCGAGTTTGCCGGCCGCATGATTCGCACCGCCATTCACGCCCTCCTCGAGGGCGATGCGCGCCTCGCCGACACCGTGCGCGAAATGGACGATGAGATTGACCGCATGAACCGCCGCGCCCACGACGACCTGCTCAAGCTCATCCAGGAAAAGCCGCAATACACCCAGCAGGCAATGAACGGCCTCCTCGTCTCGCGCAGCCTCGAGCGCATCGCAGACCACGCCTCGAACATCGCCACCGACGTCATCTTCTGGATTCGCGGCGCCGACGTCCGCCACCAGCTCAGCCTCTCAATGGATTGAGCGTAAAGCTCTCCCGATCTCCGAATCGGAACCCTGAACCCCGCCGCCCGCATCCGGAAGCGTTGCCTTACCGCGTGGACTCAAACAGGAACCACGCGCGCCGCTCAGCCTGGTCGATCCACACCTCGATCATGCTCGTCGTAGCGTAGTCGGCCGCCTTCGCAGACACTTCGTGCGCGATGCGCAGGCTCTCCACCAGCTTCTTGTTGTCGGCGTGGAGTTCGAAAAGCATCTCCTCGGGATTCACAAAATCCATGTCGTTATCGGCCAGCCGCTGCAGACGGGCAATATGCCCGATGGACCGGATGGTGGTGCCGCCAATCTTGCGCACCCGCTCGGCAATGGCATCCGTGATGGCGAATAGCTCCGCGGCCTGCTCGTCCAGCAGTACGTGATAATCGCGGAAGTGCGCCCCGCTCACGTGCCAATGGAAGTTCTTCGTTTTCAGATAAAGAGCGAAGACATCGGCCAGCGCCGCGTTCAGCACGCTGGAGAGATCCTTCACCTCCGCAGGGGTGAAGCCGTCCGGAGTGCTGAGCTTTGCTGTTCTTGCGGCAGTCTCTTGCATACGTGTCGCCATGATTGCACCTCTGCCGGGGACAATCTCGCGATGCCCGGAATGGCGCCCCCGCGCTCGTGCCCCGCGCAAACGGTTAGACGCCAACGCCCCGGAAAGGCTCGTCGCAAATGCGGTGCAAAAACGCAACAGGCGCCAACTCCTTGAGAGATGGCGCCCAGCGGGTCGAGCGAAAGGGGTTGGGATCAGGCTTTCTCCACCGGGTGCGTGGCATAGTGCAGCAGCACAGCCACCGCGCAGCTCGTCAGCCGCGTCTCCGCCGAGTCGGCCCGGCTCGTCAGAATCACCGGAACCCGCGCGCCCAGAACAATGCCAGCCAGTTGCGCGCCGCCCAGGTACTCAAGCTGCTTGGCCAGCATGTTGCCGCTCTCCAGATCCGGCACCACCAGAATGTCGGCCAGTCCGGTCACCGGCGAGTCCAGGTGCTTGATCGCCGCGGCTTTCACGCTCACGGCAGTGTCAAACGCCAGCGGCCCGTCGAGGATGCCGCCCGTAATCTGCCCGCGGTCGGCCATCTTGCACAGCGCCGCCGCCTCCATGGTCGAAGGAATCTTGGGATTCACCGTCTCTACCGCGGAGAGCAGCGCCACCTTCGGCTGCGGAATCCCCAGTGCATGCGCCAGGTCAATCGCATTCTGCACAATGTGGATCTTGTCCTCAAACTCCGGCTTGATGTTGATGGCCGCGTCCGTAATCAGCAGCGTCCGCGCATACGCCGGCGTGTCCATCACAAACACGTGCGAGATGCGCCGCGCAGTGCGCAGGCCCGTGTCGCGCGCCATGGCCACCTTCATCAGCTCATCGGTGTGCAGGCTGCCCTTCATCATGGCCTGGGCCTCGCCCTTGCGGCACATCAACACGCAAATCTCTGCCGCCTTCACCTCGGAATCCGCGTCAACGATGGGGAAGGGGCTGATATCCACGCCAATCTTCGCCGCCAGCGCCTTCATCTCGGCTGCGTCGCCAATCAGCGTTGGCTTGATCAATCCCTCGGCGGCTGCCTCCACCGCGCCCCGCAGGGCAACGTCCGACAGCGGCCAGCACACCGCCGTCGTGATGGCCGGCAGGGACTTGCAGCGCTCCAGAAACTTGTGAAAGACGTGATAGTCGGCCGGATGGCCAACCAGCGGGTCAACGGCCACAGCTTCAGCAAGTGGGGCAAGATCGCTCATCTGTTCTTTTCTCCCGGCCGGAGCAGAGAAAGCCCGCCCGGCCTCACGAAACCATTCTCGCCCGGCCAGCTGTTCCCGCATGTGCGGCAGGTCACACTACGACGCAGTGTACCGCTTTGTGAGATATCGAATGTCGTGATGAGCCTCGGGTTCGCGCTTCTTTGGCGCGCAAACCGCCGGGAGCCAACTGCCTCTGCACGGTGAGCGGCAGTGGAGAACAAGCAGGCCCGCCCGAAGATCCGGAGCGGACCTGCTCGGTCAAAGGCTGATGGTCGCCCCACCTTTCAGCTTGAGGGGCCTGGCGCTGTAGCTGAACCTGTCGGGCACGGTATCGGTTTTGTGCTTCTTGCTCCCGGTCTCTGCTATCGGAGTCATGACGCCGTCGATGGAGTCCGCGCCAACGGCAAGGGTGACATAGCTGTGATGGAACTGGTCATGCGCGACGAGCTTTGCGCCGACCTCACTGTCGACGTGGCCTACGTCCGCGGTCATCCCGTGGAGATGGTAGTAGCCACCGGCTCCCGCGACCAGGAAGGGCGTAGGAGTATTGGCGGCGATCTCGCGCTCGATGCGCTGGTAGTTGTGCACGTGAGCGGTGAGCACCATGTTTGGCACGCGCCGAGACTCGTTGATCGCATGTTGCAAAGCATCTGCCATGGCAGGGCTGCCGCTGTGGTGATCATCGAATGAGTACACGGGGTGATGAAGGGCGGTGATCAGCGCCTTGTCTGCAGGGGCGGTGGCGAACTCGTTGGTAAGCCACTGCTGCTGGACCGAGTCAATCGATCCCCCATCGGGAACATTCGTGTACATGCCGATGATGGTTACGAAGGGGCAGTTCAGGGTGAAGTAGACGTTGGGGAGCGAAAGTGTGACGCGAGGTGCATCGCCGCATATGTCGCTGTCGATATATGGATTTTCGGTCATGAAGTAGCGCACCCAACCGTCGAGAGAAGTCTGACCGGAGACGGGATCGCCATCATGGTTGCCGGGTATTGCGATGATGGGCGGTCCATAGTGATCGTACGGCTCGTAAAACTGGCTGTAGTAGTCTCCGACCTGGCCGTTGTAGTAGACGACATCGCCGAGATGATAGAAGAAGCGCGGCAACTCACTTTCGGGCTTCTCAGCAAGATCCGTCTTCATCTGGCCCGCTACGGCGTCCTGATAGTCCGAGTTCTTGATGCCGCCCGTATCACCGACAGTATGAAAGACAAGCCGTTTTTGTTTGGAGGCAATCTTGCCGATTCCTGGGATCATCGTTTCCAGATCGATGTGATAGGGTGGCTCGCCAATCGGCTTGGGGAGGGGTTCGAAGTGCTTATCCGAGTATGAGCTGAGGGGTTGCACGCCAGAGTGCGACTGTGCCATGCCTCTGGGAGGGCGTGGGCGGGCGAGTCCGGGCTGAAGCATTGTGGTAGACCTCCATGACTCGCATTAACGCATTGGAGTGGAGGAATCCTTTGCTGAATGATTGTCAAAAGTTGCGGGATTCCGGGAGGCTCAGGCATGGGGGCCGTCGCGTCGGCGAGTTCTCGATGGGAGGCCAGCGGGATGCCGCGAGGCTTGCCGCTGGCATCCTGGGGCGAGGTTTCACTTGATGCCCACCACCATCGAGTCCGGCCCCACAAGGTGCTCCATGTGCGCATTGCTGAAGCCCGCATCTTTCATCCAGCCAATGCAGTCGGCGCCGGTGTAGTCGAAGCCGCCGTGCGTCTCGATCAGCATGTTCAGGCTCATCAGCATGCCGAATGCGTTCTTCCGCCGCTCATCGTCAATCATTGCGTCGTAGACGATCAGCGCGCCGCCATTGGGAACAGCATCGTAGGCCTTGCGGATCAGGAACCGCTTCTCCTCCAGATTCCAGTCGTGCAGAATGTGCCCCATCATCAACACGTCCGCCTCCGGCAGCGGATCGTTGAAGAAGTTGCCGGGGCGGAACTGCACCCGGTCCGTCAGTCCGTGGTGCTCCACATACTCCTCAAACACCGGCGCCACCTCAGGCAGGTCAAAGCCCGTGCCAAACAGGTGATCATTCTTCAGCGCCACCTGCACGATGAGATCGCCCTGCGCCGGACCCGCATCGGCCACCGTCTGGTACTTCGCCCAGGGAAACTTCGCGGCGATGGTCTGGTTCGCCCCGCGGCTCACGCCCGTCATGGCGCGCAGAAACACCTTCAGCCGTTCCGGATCGGCATAGAGCGTCGCGAACATGTCCGGCTCGCCGTGCGTAGCCTCGTTCTGCGGCAGCCCCGTGCGCAGCGCGGTGGTCAGGTTGCCCCAATGGTGAAAGAGGCGCTTATTGGCCATTTCAAGCATGCCGCCTATGTAGGACGGCTTGTGCTTGTCGAGGAATAGATCCGCAGACGGCGTGTTGGAGTACTTTCCATCGTGCCGTTCCAGAAATCCCAATGCCACCAGCGCATCGAGAAAATCGTGGGCAGATCGCGGGTGCAGGCCCAGGCGTCCGGTCAGTGTTGCCAGATCTTCAGGCCGTTTCGCCAGTTCGGTAAAGACCTCCATTTCGACCGCGCTCAACAGGGTCTTTGAGGCCCAGAAGGCCAGGCCGGTTTGCAGAATGTGTTCGGGATTAGGGGCGTGTGTGTTCATGGTGTGACCTCTTTCTTGCTGAGTTCAGTGGTTCGGGGAAAATCCTCGCCTGCGTGCCTCGCAGCCCGCCTTTGCTGTGCTTGCAAGTCGCCTTCCATAGAAGAGTGGCTTGCGCGGTTGCGAAGTGGATGTGTGGGTGTGCAGTATCGTTAGCCTTGAATCACCCGGTTGGCCTGCGCCGTGTCCGTGTATTGTTGAAAGCCTGTCACCTTCCCATCGCGCAGCCGCCACACATGCGCAAACTGCGCATCGAGAGCGATCCCGGTTGCCTTGTATGTCGCGCGGTAACGGCCCGTCACGACAATCGTGTCGCCCGCATCAAGAAACTCGTCCGGAATGGCCTGGAAGCCATCCCACTCCGTGGCGAGCCGCTGGAAGACGCCCTCGGCCACAGCGGCCGGACCAACATACGGATTGCGATCCGAGTAGGGAAAATTCTCCGCCTCATACCAGACAATCTCAGGGTCCATCTTCGCGAACGCTGCCGGAGCATCGCCACGGGCAAGCGAAGTGTAAAGACTCTCAATGCATGCGCGATTAGAGAAGGGCAAGCAGGAAACCTCCGGGGAATGTGCAAACCATATAACGCCAATGCCTTGCCGGGCAATGCAATAAATGCGCCCCGGCACAGATGGATGAACTTTCCGTCATGCGCTAAAGCTGATATGCTGCCAGCGCTGAGCAAAACCGATTTACGCAAAAGAGGTGTACGGCAATGTGGTTCCTTGGAATGGATGTGGGCACGGGCGGCACGCGCGCCGTGGTGGTGGATGCGGCAGGCAAAGTGATCTCCAGCGCATCGAGTGAGCATGCTGCCTTTCGCACGCCGCACCCCGGCTGGGCCGAGCAGGACCCCGAGGACTGGTGGCGGGCTGCGCAGCTGGCCATTCGCTTTGCGCTGGCCTCCGCGCCCGAGCCCCGCGAGCCCATTGCCGCCATCGGCCTCACCGGCCAGATGCACGGCGCCGTGCTCCTCGATGAAAACGGCCAGGTGCTGCGTCCCTCGCTCATCTGGTGCGACACGCGCACCCAGCCCCAGTGCGACTGGCTCCACGAGAAGATCGGCTATGACAGGCTCATCGAGCTCACCTGCAACCCTGCTCTGCCCAACTTCACGCTCACCAAGCTCCTCTGGGTCAAGCAGCACGAGCCGGAAATCTTCGCAAAGACGCGCCACATCATGTGTCCCAAGGACTACGTCCGCTACCGCCTCACCGGCGAGTTCGCCATCGACGTGCAGGAAGCCTCCGGCACGCTTCTGCTGGACGTGACCCATCGCCGCTGGTCAAAGGAGGTCGCCGAAGCCGCGGGCATTCCCGAAAGCTGGCTGCCCAGGGTGTATGAATCGCCCGAGGTCTGCGCGCGCATCAGCGAAAGCGCCGCCGGGCTCACCGGCCTCGCCGCCGGAACTCCGGTCGTCGCCGGAGCAGGCGATCAGGGCGCGGGTGCGGTCGGCATGGGAATTCTGCAGCCCGGCTCCGTCTCGGCCACCATCGGCACCTCCGGCGTGGTCTTTGCCGCCACGGCCAGCCCCACCAAAGACCCCAAAGGCCGCCTGCACACCTTCTGCCACGCCGTTCCCGGCGTCTGGCACGTGATGGGCGTAACGCAGTCCGCGGGCCTCAGCTTCAGTTGGCTCAAGGAGACCTTCTTCGCCAGCCAGAGCTACGACGCGCTCACTGAAGCGGCCGCAAAGATTCCCGCCTGCAGCCAGGGCCTCGAGTGGGCGCCCTATCTCCTCGGCGAGCGCACGCCGCATCTCGACCCCGAAGTCCGCGCCGCGTTCGCCGGCGTCTCCACGGTCCACACCGCCGCGCACTTTGTCCGCGCCGTGCTTGAGGGCGTCGCCTACTCGCTGCAGGACACCTTCACCCTCTTCGCCGAGCTCGGCATCCCCGTCAGCGCCGTGCGCCTCGGCGGCGGTGGCGCGCGCGGCCCGCTCTGGCGCAGAATTCAGGCAGGCATTTACGGCCAGGCAGTCGAGGTGCTCACGGCTGAAGAAGGCGGCGCATTCGGTTCCGCGCTCCTGGCCGGCGTAGGCGCGGGCCACTGGGCCAGTCTCGACCAGGCCTGCGGTCAGGCCATCGAGGTTGCCCAGCGCATCGAGCCGGACCCCGCCGACCTCGTAGCCTACAAGTCCGGCTATGCAAAATGGCGCAAGCTCTACCCTGCATTGAAGAGCCTGCGCTAGCTCGGCGGCTCTCCATCCGCCCGTCATGTGTACACAGCAAGCGGAGATGCGTTAGCCTTTCTTCCGGCTTTCGATTCACAGAAGGAAGGGCTCATGCATCTCCGTTTTTCATTGGCATCATTGGTTATGTTGTGCGCAGCTCTCGGCTCGGTTGCACAATCTTCGGCCGCACCCGCCTGCCCTGACCTGCGCCTGGTTCCCGCGCCGCGCGAGTGTTCCGCGGTTGCATCCATCACAGTCGGAGACTCCGGCGTGAGTCTCGCCTACGAGAAAAATCCCGACGATGAATTCGCGGCCAGCGACCTCGAAGAGACCCTCAAGTCCCGCGGCATGGCCCGCACCCAGCACGATGCGCCCATCGTGCGCCTGGAGCACGCGGATACCGGCGTCGCCAAAGCGCTGCTCGAGCGCCATCACCTCGCGTTCGACCCGGCCATGCACGACGAGGGCTACATCATCGTGCCCGACGACTCGCGCGGCCTGGCCATCATTGCGGAGTCTCCCTCCGGCATCTTTTACGGCGTACAGACGGTCAAGCAATTGCTGCGCGGCTCGGGCAAAAGCGCAGTGCTGCTTGCGCCCACCCTGCGCGACTGGCCCGCCATGCCCCACCGCGGCATCTCCGACGACTGGTCGCGCGGCCCTCTGCCCAACATGGAGTTCCTCAAGCGCGAAATTCGTACCCTCGCAGCGTACAAAATCAATACCTTCTCGCCTTACTTCGAACACACCTTTGCCTACTCCAGCTCGCCCGTCGCGGCCTTTCCCGGCGGCGCCATGACCCCCGACGAAGCCCGCGAAATGGTCGCCTACGCGGCCCAGTACCACATCACCATCATTCCCGAGCAGGAGTCCTTCGGCCATCTGCATCACGTCCTCAAGTTCGAGGAGTATTCGCCCCTCGGCGAAACGCCGCACGGCTCCGTCCTCGCGCCCGGTGATCCCGCCACGCTGCCGCTCATCTCCAGTTGGTTCGCCGATCTCGCCAAAGTCTTCCCCGGTCCCTACGCGCACATCGGCGCCGATGAAACCTTCGAGCTCGGCCTCGGCCGCACGCGCGATGAAGTGCAGCAGAAGGGCCTCAACACCGTCTACCTCGACTTCCTCACGCGCATTCACTCCACGCTCGCGCCCTATCACAAGCAGCTCCTCTTCTGGGGAGACATCGCCGTCAAGTCGCCCGACCTCGTCGGCACGCTGCCCAAAGACATGATCGCCGTGCCCTGGCGCTATGACGCCGAGCCGGATTTTACGCAGCTCATTCTGCCGTTCACAAAGGCCGGCCTCCAGACCTGGGTCGCCACCGGCGTCAACAACTGGAACCGCGTCTATCCCAACAACAACGAGGCTCTCGGCAACATCCGCGCCTTCGTCCGCGACGGCCAGAAACTCGGCGCGACCGGCCTGCTGAACACCATCTGGAACGACGACGGCGAAGGCATCTTCGACGAAAACTGGTTCGGCGTGCTCTTTGGCGCGGCCGCAAGCTGGCAGCCTGGTGAAAGCTCCGAGCAGACCTTCACCGCGTCCTATGGACAGGTCTTCCACAACGACGCAACCGGCAAAATCGACGAGGCGCAGCGTCAGCTCATGGCCGCGCACGCCGTCCTGCGCAAGGCCGGCCTTGACGATGTGCAGGATTCCTATTTCTGGCTCGACCCCTTCTCGCCGCAGGGCCTTCAGGTAAGCGCAAAGCTGCTCCCGGTGGCTTCAGAAATGCGCCTGGACGCCGAGCGAGCCATCACGCTGCTCGCCGAGGCGCGCGCCGCCGCCAGGCTTGAAAACCGCACTCTCGAAAATCCTGATGCCCTCGACGCAATGGAACTCGGCGCCCGCCGCATCGACTTCATCGGCCTCAAATTTCAGGAAGCCGCCGAGTGCGCTTCCATTTACAGCCAGGCCCAGGCGCTGGCCGGCGACAAGACCCGCTGGGACGAGGTCTCGGAGATGCTGGAGACCATCGGCTCAAACAACGGAAAGATGCAGGACATCCGCGACGGCTACTCGCAACTCGGCCAGCTATTCAGCGAGGCGTGGCTGCGCGACAACCGCCCCTACTGGCTCGCCAACAACCAGGCCCGCTACGACCGCGCCGCGCAACTCTGGATTGGACGCGGCGAGCAGTGGCAGCAGGTGATCAACCGCTGGTGGGAAACGCACACGCTCGCCCCCGCCAGCGAAGTCGGCCTGCCCGAACCGGCGAAGTGAGGCAGGTGCCCCGGTCCCGATGACCTATCAGCACCACATTGAGGATGCCCCCGGTCCCTCGCTGTTGGGGACCGGGGATGGTGGAAGCCGGGTGCCCCAGGTCCCGCTTTTGGGACCTGGGAAACGAAGAACCCACCGGGTCTTCGTTCCTCTGAGCCGAAACCAAAGACGAAATTCCGGCGCGTTCAGCCTAATCGGGTGGCAGTGCCGAAGGCTGCCCGAGAGCTTCGTGCTCAAACATGCGCAGATTGCGCAGACATTCTGACAGCGCGATCTGCAGCGTCTCGCCCCATCCGAATGGCCTGAACGCCAGCGTCTTCTGGTTCAATTCAAGGTCGGCAAAGGCGTAGAACTTCATATCGGTCGTCTTCGCGGTCGCAAATTCCTTCACCGTGATGCGGGCCTCCACCTCGCCGGCGGCATGCTTCTTCACAATGGAGAAGTAGTGCAGCTGCGCGAGGGCCTCCGAGTGATCCTTCTGCAGAAACTTCCAATCGTTCATCTCGACCCCCCCATTTTCCCGTGTCGAACTCAGGCGCCAAGTGTAACCGATGAATGCGGAATTGGAACCAGGTGAACGTGTACGCACTCCGCCGCGCAAATTTCTTCCGTCCGGTTTGCACATAATTTCCACCCAATCCCGCACAATGGAATTGCAGCAGTAGAAAGCGCACCTCCGCTCCCGCTCTGTACCGGATTCCGTCGAGTCACCACCCGGCTGGGAGCTGGCGGCTGGAAGCTGGCGGCTAAAGGGCACCCCCCTACCCCCCCTTATTTATTTTCGTTTTCCACAGATTCCTTGCAGATAATTTCTTCACCTTATTCGACAGCCTTTCGCCGCTCGGCTTACCGCGGATGACCCACCCCCGGACTCGGGCTCTGCGCCCCAATCCCGAAATCCTGCAACTGCGAGTATCCTTGAAATTGAAACACCACTCTCTCAAAGACAAGGAAGCACATGGCAGAGATCGCCGTCGAGGCCACACAGGTACCCGCGCAGTTGCCCAACGTGAAAGTCGCCGTGCTAGGCGCCGGCAAAATGGGCGGCATCCTGTTGCAGGCCTTTCTCAAGCAGAACCTCTTCGCGCCCGACCAGATTCACGCCACCGTGGGCCACGCCGAGCGCGCCGTCGCGCTCAGCACGCAGTGGGGCGTGGACGTAAGCACCGACAACCTGGCCGCCGCCAGCCAATCCGACCTGATTCTGCTGGGCGTCAAGCCCTTTCAGGTGCCGGAACTGGTCGAGGAGATCCGCCCCGCTCTGACGAAGCACAAGACCCTCGTCTCCTTCGCTGCGTCCGTCAAGACCCGCGCCATTGAAGAGGCCGCCGGCATGGATATCGCCGTCATTCGCGCCATGCCCAACACGCCCTCGGCGCTGGGCGCGGGAGCCGCCGCGCTGTGCCGCGGACGCTTCGTGTCGGACGAGCAGATGGAACTGGCGCATCGCATCTTTGAGACCGTGGGCCGCACCGTCGTCGTCGATGAAAAGCACATGGACGCGGTAACCGGCCTCTCGGCTTCGGGCCCGGCTTACATTTACATCATCATTGAGGCGCTCGCCGAGGCCGGCGTCAAGGTGGGCCTGCCCCGCGACACCGCCACCCAACTGGCCGCGCAAACCGTCTT
>JAGWRX010000145.1 GCA_028876395.1 Acidobacteriota bacterium | reverse complement strand
TCGCCGGTGGAAGCGATGGAACTGCTCATCAGCCGCCTGGAAAAGGTGCGCAACAACGCCGAGTTCCTGGCCAACATGAACCAGCTATAAGGCAGCAGGAAGAAAAGCCGAGGCCGGGGCTTGTCCCCGGCCTTTTGCTTTTCATGGGTGCGAATCGTTGACGATGCACCCTGAAGTCCGTTGGTGAGTGGTTTGGCCTGTTGGCGTCAGACGACGTCTCATCAACCTTGTTCGATAAGATTCGTGGGCAGGTCGAGTCCGAAAATCCGACTTGGGAGGCGCTCAGTTTGACCCGCCTCCGTTGTGAATGATCTCATGATGCGAAGGGGCAGGGAGATAACACAGGATGGCGGGACCTCCGCGACGGCATCATTACGTAACTAAGGCTTATCTCGATGGATTCGTTGAGCCCAACGAAGTGTTTCTATTCTGCTATGGACGAAAAAAACCGAAAGCGTTTCGCGCCCTCCCCGAGAACCTTGCGCATATACGGGACTACCACAGCTTCAAGGGAGAAGATGGTACGCTCGACTTTACACTTGAAACACAGATTGATCAACAAATTGAATCCCCTGGAATTCCCATCATCCGAGCGCTCTCAGAAGGAAAGACAAATCTGGACAAGACACAGAGGTTAGGTCTTGCAAGATTCATTGCACTACAGAATGTCCGAGTACCGTACGAGCGCAACTTTATGGACCAACAACACAAGGCCATTCTCGAAGGTTACCTCGCAGACATGGACAAGGAATCGCGCATGAGAGGTTTCCCAGTCAACGCCATCGAAGTTGCGGTGAACGTATCCGGGCGAGAACCAAAGCCGCACGAATGGCAGCGTATCACGAGGGATTTCGTCAACGCAGAATTGCGTGACATTGAGGCAGATCAACAGCGGTTCAGCAGAGAATCATTCTTCGACATTGCTGAGAAGCTGGCAAAGACTATTTCGGCATTGAGATGGACAGTATTTTACGGAACCGGAGAAGCCCGATTCATTACATCTGACTGCCCCGTGATTACAAGAGACAAGAGTGAACGTCGCTATTTTCCCGGACTTGAAGATTTTGACACTGAAATCTATTTTCCTCTTTCGAAAAACGCACTGATTCGAATGGAGCACGACAATTCGTGCCAATTGCTCCCACGAAAGAAACAGATTCATCGGCAGAAGCGAGTCATGCGCGCCCGAACGCAAGAAATCACAGTGGTCCAAGCCGACGAGCAAGTGGTCCAGTCACTCAACGAGCTAATCGTCGCACGAACATATCTATGGACTGTCAGTGGCGCAAGCCAGGATTGGCTCCTAGAAAGAATGCAGCAACCTTCAAAGATTCAAAAGCGGACAAAAGCGATCGTTCAATCCGAATTGATGACCACGAATCAGACTGGGCAGCGCCTGCTGACGAAGAAAGAGTTCGTTGTGCTTGTGGATACATAAAGATTCTCGGTTGGTGCCAAATCGCCAAATCGCTCATCGAACACGTTGGTCGAGTTTGAGGTGGTTAGCGTATCACTGGCAACTCGGACTAAACAAATCAGAATCCGGCCTGCACCCTGCTTGAGGCATCTCGCAGTCTGCCAGATTGCAACGACGTGTACGCAGGCTTCGTCCGTTTGCCGGGAAGCGCGTCTGGCTGTCATGCTCAAAGGATGAAGAGACGAATTCTGCTGGGAGCGGCCGCCTGCCTGGCGCTGGCCTGCTCGCTTTCCAGTGCAGCACAGGACAAGGGCTACTGGCGCGCCGCCAGCTCGACGGCCGCGGCCATTACCGGCGACATTGCGATCTCCGATAGCAAGCTCACGATCAACTTCACGGGATTTGTGATGGCTCCCATCCGCAAGCTGGGGCCGGCCGAGGTCGCTGCGGCTTTCGATGCCGACTCGAACTCCGCGGGGAGCGGAAGCCTTTACCGGCTGAGCGTGCCGGCTGCGAAGCACTTTCTGCACCACAACACGCTGTGCGGAACTGCGGACACGCAGTGGATGGCGACGTATGTTGAGGGCCACACATTGCGCGTGGCTTTCTTTTCGGGATCGGACGCGCCGGTGTTTACGTTTGATGCGATTGCAAACTCGACGGACCTCTGCGGCACGTTCACGTATGTGCGATGAGTGGCGGGGGAACGCGTCAAACGGCGTCTATCTTTGAAGGTCTGCGGGCTCGATGCGCCGTTTCCGCCCCGGCCCTTCCCGGAAATGCCGCTCGCTGGTAAGATAAAGAAGTCGTGGGGCTGTAGCTCAGCTGGGAGAGCGCCTCGTTCGCAACGAGGAGGCCAGCGGTTCGATCCCGCTCAGCTCCACCAAATTCCTCCTGTCAAATCTCCGCTGCACTCACGCTTCGCGCGCCGGGAGCACCACTGTCCGCTCAGTTTTCAGCTAGGGCGCAACCCAGTCCAAAGCGTAGATATCCTGCGTGCCGGTATCGCGAAGCAGCAACGGCGAGTCATCGGGCATGAGCGACAGGGAGCCGCCTGCGCGGCCTGTATCGCTGAAGTTGTTCAGACTGGCCACTTGTTCCAATTTGTGATCGCTGATGCGGATTCTGGCCACCGAGCCCTTGCCGGCAAAATCCTTCATGTATATGTGCTGTCCGTCTCTTGACCATTCCAGCCAGCCGAGGGTTCCCCGGGCCAGCTCAGTCCATTTTTGTGTGTGGAAATCAAACAGCAATATCGTGCTGGAGTCAGCCGTCATCGCGGCCAGATGGCGCCCGTCCGGCGACCATCGCGGCGAATACAGTCCCTGCGATCCCGGCACGGCGGTCACCTGCCCGGTCTGCACATCCAAAATGTGGATCCCGGGGGCGTTCTTGTTCACTGCGGCATCGTTGGCATCCGCGCCGAATGCTATTTTTGCCCCATCCGGCGACCACGTCGGGTCCATGTGATTGCTTCGATCATCCGGCATCATTTCCTGCGGGCTTCCACCATCAGAGGAAATCGTGTAAATGCGGGCGGGCTGGGTCGCGCTGATCGGGAAGTTGAAGAACACAATCGTTCTGCCATCGGGAGACCACCGGGGCAAGGCAGCCCGCAGGGGCGCAAAGGTTAGCTGCACCCGCTGGCTTCCGTCTGTTTTGCACTTCCACAGGGTTCCCTCGGGATACGCGACATAGGCGGCCCACATTCCGTCCTTTGAGAAGGCAGCATACTCCGCCGAGATCCCGCCGAAGACCGGCGAGAACGTACCCGATTTCAAGTCGTAGCGCGTCAGTTCTCCACGGTAGGTTCGGCCCACGACAAACAGTTTTTTGCCATCCTTGCTGGGCAGCGGCGAGAACAGCGACATGGGGCTTGATGTCAGCTCAATGGGCTTCGGCTCCGCGTGGCGGAAACTGTATTCTCGCGGCAGAGCCCAGATCTGCCCCTGGGATTGGAAGACAAAGTACCTTCCATCGGCGGTCCACTGGCCGCAACACTCGTCCAGCGAACCGGGCAAATCGGCGAGAAGCCGATGCGGGTTCGAGCCATCTGCGGCAACCTCCCAGAGCTGCTCCTCTCCGATGCCCGTCCCGCCCACGCCGCTTCGAGAATAGTCGGAAGTGTCAAATCTCAGATGGCTTCCATCGGGCGACCATACCAGATCAGAGATCAGAACGTTCATCGAGAGGAGCTTGCGTGGCGCGGTTCCGTCAGCGCTTTCCAAGAAGACTTCGCCCCCGTCGGAATAGGCCACCACCTTGCCGTCGGGAGACCATGCGGCATCGTGTCCTACTGCATCTCCCAGCCGTCGAGGCGATCCTCCGAGAACAGGCAGACTCCAGAGCGGTCCGACCGTGGGGAATCCGCGTCCATCCACCACCAGAAACGCCAAACCGTCCGGCGACAGGTCAACCGGGACCATATTCTGAGAAGGCATCGGAATGTTCGTCTGGGCTCCACCTGCGGCCGGAATCGAGGCCACGCCCTGCATGCCCGAATTGATCAAAGTCAGATAAAGCCTTGAGCCGTCTGTTCCGATCAGCGACTTCTGCAGACCGTCATGGGTGAGCTGAACATAATTCGAAACCCGAGGCACGGGTGCGGGCCTCGTCCAGAGATACGCGAGCGCTCCCAGGCCGGCCAGGATGATGAACAGGGCTCCGACGATTGCAGACCGCCGGCGCCGGGGTTCCTTTTCCGCTGTTGCAGGAGCCCCGGGCAGCGTCAGGTGGGTGGTGTCTGACAGAGCTTCCAGCGCGAAGCCCAGATCGGATGCCGATTGAAACCGCTGTTCAGGGTTCTTTTCCAGGCCGCGGTGCAATACTCTGTGCATTCCCAGTGGCGTGTTGGGTGCTAGCTCCGCGATGGGTTGCGGATCCTCGTTCAGAATCGCGCTCATCGTTTCGGCCGATGTCGGCTTCTGGAACGCGCGTTTGCCCGAGAGCATTTCCTGGAGAATCGCGCTGAAGGCAAAGATGTCGGAGCGATGATCCGCGACTTTTCCCCGCACCTGCTCGGGCGACATGTAACCCACGGTTCCCATCAGCACGCCCGGTTCGGTGTCTACTCTGGTCGCGTTCGTCTCTTCGGCGCCAGCATTCCGCGGCTGCAACATTCTGGCCAGTCCAAAGTCCAGAATCTTCACGTGCCCATCATTGACAATGAACAGGTTCTCTGGCTTCAGATCGCGGTGAATGATTCCTTTCCCATGCGCCGCGGCCAGGCCGCGAGCAATCTGGGCTCCGTAGTCAACCACTTTGCGCCATGGCAGCGGCCCCCGATTGAGCCGTTCCCGCAGCGTCTCGCCTTCCAGCAACTCCGACACCAGATAGGGAACGCCCTCGTGGCTGCCCATTTGATACACCACGAGAATGTTCGGATGATTCAGCGCCGCGGCGGCGCGCGCCTCCTGCTCGAATCGCCGCAGGCGGTCCGGATCGGAGGAGAAAAGCTCAGGCAGGACCTTGATTGCGACTTCGCGGCTAAGGCGGGAATCGCGCGCGCGATAGACCTCGCCCATGCCGCCTGCGCCAAGCGGCGCCAGGATCTCGTACTGATCGACTATCGTGTGTGCATTCAGCGACATTTGACCGGATTATACTGCCTGGCCAACGGTCGCTGATGAAGATATGCGGAAGCTCCCGCGAATCCACCGCAACGAGCGCGCATCGCCGCAAGGCCGGTTCGCGATGCCCTAGCTGAACAGGTCCTTCATCTTCTCCAGGAGAGACGGCGAGGTGGGTTTGTTGTCCACCGTCAGCGACTCGGCCAGTTTGGCCACCAGTTCGCGCTGCGCCCGGCTGAGCTTTTTGGGAATCTGCACCATGATCTTCACAACCAGGTCGCCGCGGCCCTTCTCGTTCAGATAGGGAACGCCGCGCCCGCGGATGCGCAGCTCCCGGCCGCTCTGCGTGCCTTCGGGGACCTTCAGGCTTACCGGGCCGTCGATGCCGGGAATCTCGATCTCGGCGCCCAGTGCAGCCTGCGGAAAGCTGATTGGAATCACGCAATGCAGGTCGTGGCCGGAGCGCTCGAAGAAGTCGTGCGGCCGGATGGAGAGCACCACGTACAGGTCGCCGCCGGGACCGCCTGAGCGGCCCGCGTCGCCCTCGCCTCCATAGCGGATGCGCGTGCCCTCTTCAACGCCGGCCGGCACTTTGACGTTGAGCCGGATTTCCTTGGCCACGCGTGTCTCGCCGCGGCAGACGGAGCAAGGGTCCGTGACGATGGAGCCAGCGCCTCCGCAGGCGCTGCATGTGCGGGCCACGGAGAAAAAGCCCTGCTGGTAGCGAATCTGGCCCCGGCCCTGACATTGCGGGCAGGTGCTCGGTCCCTTGCCCGAGGCGCTTCCGCTGCCGTGGCAGGTTTCGCAGGTCTCGCGGCGGCGAATCCGGATTTCCTTTTCGGTGCCGAAGATCGCGTCTTCAAAATTGATGGTCAGGTCGTAGCGCAGGTCCTCGCCGCGGCGCTGGCGCGTGGCGCGCTGCTGGCTGCCGCCCATGTTGAACATCTCGCCGAACAGGTCGCCGAAGATGTCGCCCAGGTCCACTCCGCCGGCAAAGGGTCCGCCGAAGCCGCCCTGTCCGGCCGCGCCCACCCCGGCGTGCCCGTAGCGGTCATAGGCGGCGCGCTTATCCGCGTCGCTCAGCACCTGGTAGGCTTCGCTGGCTTCTTTGAATTTTTCTTCCGCGGTGTGGTCGCCGGGGTTGCGATCAGGGTGATACTTCATCGCCTGCTTGCGATAGGCGCTTTTCAATTCCTGGTCGCTGGCATCCCGGGAAACACCCAGAACCTCGTAGTAGTCGGCTTTGCTCACGTTTGATGTTTACTCGCTCGTCTGTTTCGGGTTGGAAGCCACGCGCACCAGGGCCGGGCGCAGAAGGCGCTCGCGCAGCTTGTAGCCGCGTCGAATCTCTTCGGCCACATGCTGGTCAGGCACGTCTTCGCGCTCCACGGAGCCCAGCGCCTCATGCTGGCGCGGGTCAAACTCCTCGCCCAGCGCCGGCACCGGGTTCACCTGCAACTGGCGCAGAACGTCCTCCATCTGCTTGACGATCAACTCCACGCCGGAGCGCAACTGCTCCGCCGAGCCGGTGGATTTGAGGGCCAGCTCGAAGTTGTCGAGCACGGGCAGGAACTGCTCCACCACGCTGCCGGTGGCGTAGTCGCGGAATTCAGCCCGCTCACGCTCAGCACGCTTGCGGGCGTTTTCAAACTCAGCCTGCATGCGCGCCAGGCGGTCCACAAGCTGGTCGCGCTCGGCTTTCAGTTTGTCCAACTCCACCGCGAGGCGGTCAAACTCCGCCCGGCTTACGGGCGCAACTTCTGCTTCTGCTGACGATTCCGCAGCGCCCGGATCCGCCACCGGGGCGGGCGCATTGTCCCGCGCGGTCGCTTCCAGCTCCTGCGCCGTCAACTCTGTTTCCTGTTCTGGCATAACCTTACGCGTTCTCCGAAAAATCTTTCCCACCTTCTTCAATCATAAATTCCGCGGCAGGCACCGGCTTGCTTCCGCCTCGCCGGGAGCGGCAACGCTGTTGCCTGCGGCCTGTTTACATTACCACGCATTCCGCTCTGGCAGTGAGAGCAGCGCCCTACTCGGCGGGCACGTCAAGCAGGCGCTCGGAGAGCTGGGCGATGTAGCGCACAGCGTGGATCATCTCCTGATATTGGATGCGGGTAGGCGCAATCATCGCCACGGTGCCCAGGCTGGCTCCGCCGAGGCGTGCCGGCGCGCCAATGAGCACCAGATCCTGCATGGCGGGTGAAGCTTCGTCCAGCCCCACCACCACACGCACTTCCTGCTGGCGCCCGTCCACATAGGCGGTCAGCAGATCCACCAGCCGCTGCTTGGCTTCGAGGGCCAGCAGCATCTGGCGCAGCCGCTCGCGATCCACCTCGGCGGCAATCAGGTTGGCCATGCCATCCACATAGATTGCCGGTCCCGTCTCGTGGACGGCCAGCGCGCCCTTGCGGCAAAGCTCCTCAACCGAGGCGAGCATCTGGTGATATGCGGCCCGCTCGACTTCGATGCGCCGGGCCACCTCGGCGCGAATGCGCTCGATGGGCCAGCCGCGGAAGTTCTCGTTCAGGTAGCGGGCGGCCGTTTCCAATTCGACATGGGTCAGCTCGCGGTCCAGGGCCAGCACGCGATCCTGGACGGCGCCGGCCTGCGTCACTAGCACAGCCAGGACCCGGCCGGTGGAAAGTCTTGAAAAATGAATGTGTTCCAGCACCTGCTCGGCGGTGGAACTGGCCAGGGCGACGCCCAGGCCGCAGGAGACAAGCGCCAGCACGTGCGAGGTGCGCTCAAGGTATTCGCTGCTGGTGGTCACGCCGGAGAAGCTGTCCTCAATCTGCCCTCGCCGGGCTTCACTCAACGGCGATGGACTCAACGGCGCGGCGTTCAGCGGCGGAGCGTCGGGCGCAGTGGCCCGCAGGCCGGCCATGGACGCGCCGATCCGCGCGATCTGCGCCTCGGGCCGGGTAATCTGCTCGACGTAGTAACGGAAAGCCCCGGCCGTGGGAACGCGCCCTGCCGAGGTATGCGGCTGCTCCAGCAGGCCAGCCTCGCCCAGCGAGGCCATCACGTTGCGAATGGTGGCGGAACTGAGTCCTTCGCGATTGGCAAAAATGCGCGCAACAGCCTGCGAGGCCACCGGTTCGCCGGTAGCGATGTAGAGCTCGATGATGGCGGTAAGCACCAGCCGCTCCCGCGGACTGACGCGCACATCCGGCATCTTTGCCTACCCCCCTGACTGCCTGCCCGGCTCCCCGTTGGGCCGTCCCGGCCCTTCGCACATTCTGAACGGCCAGATAACCGCTTACACTGCTTTTATTTAGCAGCAAAACTATGGAACTATCCTTTTTAATTCTAGGGAGCCGCAAACGGCGCTGTCAAGGCAGCAGCCGCGGCTACGGCTGGTTGTAGTAGCTGGCGTTGGTTCGCACGGTCAGCCCCGGCCGATTCACGGTCAGCTTCAATGCCTGGTACTCGTCAGCGTACGCGGCTTTGGGAGGGTCAAAGGAAATGGTGTAGAAGGCATTGGCGTCGGCGACGCAGCGGTTGAGCTGGCCGGCCAGGTCGTTGTCCGGCCCGAGAATCAGCCCGCCGGTTTGCGTGACGAGCACCTTCAGCGCGAGGTTGCCTGTATCAGCCTCTCTTGCCGACCGAACTCCTTTGAGATAGGTCTGATACACGAAGTCACGGCGCGGGGTGTCGGCATTCATGTCGGCCGGCTGCACGCTGTAGAGGGTCATCCGTGCCTCCCTCAGCCAGGTGGAAAGGTCGACGATGGAGCGAAAGTAAAGCCGCTGGTCCCGCTCGGAGTAGTAGTCATTGGCCGCGCTTTCGAGCATGGGCCATCCGGGGCCGATCCAGATGAGTTGCTTGCGGCCCGGCTTCCTGCCTTCGTTGACGGCAATTGTTCCCAACTGCTTGAGAGAAAGCTGGAGCCGCTCCAG
>JAGWRX010000144.1 GCA_028876395.1 Acidobacteriota bacterium | reverse complement strand
CCGGTCCTCCGGCTCATGCGTCAGGTTGTGGTTGTAGTAGAGCGGCTCCTGCCCGGCCACCATCGGCCAGCTTACCGGCAGCTTGCCGCCGGGGTTCACGTCGCCAAACAGCACGTCCGCCACCGCCGCGCCGCCCTCCGTGCCCGGATACCACGCCTCCAGAATCGCCGGCACGTGCACCGCCGCCCAGCGAATATCCACCGGACGCCCGTTCTCCAGCACCAGCACCACCGGCTTGCCCGTCGCCGCCACCGCCTCAAGCATCTGCTCCTGAATGCCCGGCAGGTCCAGCGTGGCGCGCGAGGCCGCCTCGCTGCTCATATCGGCCTTCTCGCCCAGCACGGCAATCACCAGGTCCGCATGCGCCGCCGCGGCCTTGGCCTTGGCCAGCCACTCCGCCGTCTCCGCCTCGGTCGGCGGCGGCAGCGGCTTCTTGCCCTGCATCTCGTCAAACATCGACGGATAAATCCGCGATAGCTCCGGCCCCGGCACATACGTCACCTGCGCCTCCGGCCCCAGCCGCTCCTTCAGCCCCGCCAGCACTGTCACCGGGTGGCTTTTGCCCCCGCTGCCAAACAGGCCCTCCACTGTCCAGCCGCCTTCAATATCCTTGGTCGAGTCGGCCAGCGGCCCAACCACCGCCACCTTCTTCAGATTCTTCTTCAGCGGCAGCAGCCCGCCTTCATTCTTCAGCAGCACCATCGACCGCCCCGCCACCTTGCGCTCCAGCGCCAGACCCTCGGGCCGCGTCAGTGTAGCCTCCACCTTCGACTCGTCCACATACGGGTTGTCGAACAACCCAAGCTCATACTTGATTGCCAGAATCGGCAGAACCGCCGCGTCCAGTTGGGCCTCCGTTACCTTGCCGTCGGTCACCAGCTTGGCCAGGTTGTGCGTATAGGTCTGGCTCGCCATGTCCATGTCCAGCCCTGCCGACACGGCCTTCAGCGCCGCATCCGCCGGGTCGCTCGCATAGCCATGCGTCTGCAGGCTCGCCACCGCAAAGGCGTCTGAAACCACAAAGCCCTTGAAGCCCCACTCCTTGCGCAGAATATCCGTCAGCAGCCAGTGGTTGCCGCTCGCCGGCACGTCGTTCAGGTCCATATACGCGCTCATAAAGCTGCCCGCGCCCGCCTGCTCTGCCGCGTGAAACGGCACCAGGTACACATTGCGGAACAGCTCCTCGGGAATATAGGACGAGTCGTAATCGCGCCCGCCGTCTGCCGCTCCGTAGCCCGCAAAGTGCTTCACGCAGGCCAGCACGCTCTCCGGCCCCAGTGCCTCACCCTGAAAGCCGCGCACCTGCGCCTGCGCCATGGCCGCGCCCAGATACGGGTCCTCGCCCGCGCCTTCCACCATCCGCCCCCAGCGGGCGTCGCGCGCAATGTCCACCATCGGCGTAAAGGTCCACTGGATGCCCGCCGCCCGTGCATCCTGCCCCGCCAGCCGCTGCGCCGCCTCCTCCACGCCCGGGTCCCACGACGAAGCCATCCCCAGTGGCACCGGGAACACCGTCCGGTACCCGTGAATCACGTCAAAGCCAAACAGAATCGGGATGTGCAGCCGCGACTTTTCCACCGCCAGATGCTGCAGCCGGTTGATCTCCTTCACATCGATCAGCCACAGGATGGACCCCACGCCACCCTTCTCAATCAGCGCATCCGGCTTCTCGCCGCCCAGCATCGGCATGATCACGCCCGATGACTGGTTCATCTGGCCGACCTTTTCCTCCACCGTCATCTGCTTCAGCAGGGCCTCGGCGCGGCGCTGGGCCTCCTGGTGCGTCATCGGCGCGGCTTGCGCGCCCTGGCTGCCGGACAGCGCCAAAAGCGCGCACACCGGCAGCAGAACTGCTTTCACGAGCATCTTTTTCAACATCTCTCAGAATCCTCGGTCACTGGCAACGGGTAAGAGAACAGCTTCGGCCATGTCGCTGCCGGGGTGCGCGGCCGGGCGCAAATCCGGCTGGAAAAACCGGCTCTACAAAAAAAAAGCGCCCCCCGGTGCGTCCTGTCTGGATCGTTCCAGATCTGGCATACCGGAGGGGCGAGGAGCCGCAATCACAAGAAAATGCGCCGAATATTGCAGCGTGCCTGGCAGACTCGCTTCACCCGCACAACCACATTTCGCACACATTTCCTGGACCGCTTCTAAATATAAAAGCCGCTACGCAACCGCAAAAGGTTCCATCGGGTAGCACCGGCCCCGCGGTACTGCTAAAGCCATATACCAGCACGTTTTAATACCGTATGGACAACCGCTTCACCTGGACGTATGATACGCAGTGCGAGTGAGCTTGGGCCTGAAACCGTACTGAATCCCCACAGACATGGGCAGGCAGTTTCACAGGAATCGGTCGGCTTGTGCCGGCCGCAGTCGCAATTTGTCGCTCGATGGGGCTGTACTTCAAGCTCCACGGGCGATTGGCCCCCCTGGGGCTTGGAGCCGAATCAAGGAGCTTGGGAATGGCGCTGGCGCCGAAACCCATACAGGATA
Source organism: Acidobacteriota bacterium (assembly GCA_028876395.1). Classification (GTDB taxonomy): domain Bacteria; phylum Acidobacteriota; class Terriglobia; order Terriglobales; family Acidobacteriaceae; genus Telmatobacter. Next base: position 4,169 of record JAGWRX010000144.1, on the reverse strand, counting down.
TGGATCAGCCGGTGTCTGCTTCAGACTCCTCGATGGTCCGCGAGCAGTTGGGCCGCCTCCTCGCGCATCCGCTGTTCTCCAACAGCAAGCGCTATCCCGCCCTGCTCGCCTATGCGGTGGAGCAGACCCTGCTCGGCAACGCCGCCGAACTGAAAGAGCGCAGCATCGGCGTTGAAGTCTTTGGCCGCCCGCCCAGCTACGACGCCAACGCAGACCCCGTGGTCCGCATCACGGCAGGCGAGGTGCGCAAGCGCCTCTCGCAGTATTACTACGACTCTGCGCATGACGGCGAGCTGGTCATCGAGCTGCCCATCGGCTCCTACGTCCCCGTGTTTCACGCGCCTGAACCCATTCCGGAGCCCGAACCCGTCGCAGTCATGCCGGTTCCAGAGGCCACTCCCGCGCCGCCGCCGCCGCTGGTCGCCGCTCCTGCTGCCCCGCGCCCCTGGCGTCTGCGCTGGCTTCTCGTGGCAGCCCTCGTGGTCCTCGCCGGAGCCGCTGGCGTAGGCATCGGCCTGCGCTACCACCCCACCCCCCCGCCCTCGAACATCGACCGCTTCTGGCAGCCCGTCATCTCCAGCGCCAATCCCGCAACCTTCTGCCTCGGTGAGCCCGCCAAGAACATCGACGTGGGCTCCATCAACAATCTCGAAGCTCCCGTCTCCCCATCCCAGCCGGAGCCGCTTTACTTCCGCCTGCACTACGCGGGCAATCTCGCCCTGGCCGACGTCATCACCCTCACCCGCGTCGCCGCGGCTCTCGAAATCCGACACAAGACCTTCCGCGTCGTTCCCGCCTCAGAGGCAACCTTTCAGCAGCTTCGCGAGGGGCCCATCATCCTCATCGGCGCATTCGATAACATCTGGACCCTGAGGGTCACGCAAAAGCTCCGCTTCGGCTTTGAATCCAAAGACGGCGTAGCCGTCCTCGTCGACCGCAAGAGCCCCGACTCGAGATCCTGGGCCACCGCATGGGATCTGCCCTACCAGAAGCTCTCCCGCGACTACGCCATCGTCGCCCGCATCCACGACAGCACCACCGGCCAGCCCGTCATCATTGCCGCAGGCATCTCTGAAGAGGGAACCGAGGCCGCCGGCGAAATTCTCTATAACCCCGTCTATCTCGACTCATTGCTGGCCAAAGCTCCGCCCGACTGGGAAGAGAAGAATATGGAGGCCGTGATTGAGACGCAGGTCATCCAGGGACACTCCGGCCCGCCCAACGTGCTCGCCGTCGAAACCTGGTAACTGCCCGCCCGGCACTAAGCAATAGCTGCGCAAACCGCGGCAATTCCGGCTGCCCGTATGACTTTATCTCTCTATCCAACCGTCGAGTGCCGGCGCGCTTTCCACTTCTCTCTATTACCGCGACCGCATGATTTGGTATTCATGACCATGAACTCTGGGTGCCCCAGGTCTCGATTTTGAGACCTGGGAAGCAACAAATTCACACGGTCACGGTACTATGCGGACGCAAGGGAGGCATCTCTCTAATCTACTGATCCTTTGCTCTCATCACGCCGCCATGTTTATTTCTATACCGGATGAATACACGCTTCCCGTAGCTCAAGGCAGCGTTGATCGTTCATCACCGCCCGCCCCGCGCTTTCGGTCCCGCCATCTCCGCGGGGTATCACCCTCACTCGCACATCGACCTTTAACTGCATGGTCTTCAGCGCGCCTCGACTACGCCTGGCCTGCTCTTATGCTTCCTTCTTGGCCTTGGCCCTCTGCGCCGCCCACCGCCTGCGCTGCGCGTCGGCAATACGCTTGCGTGCCTCGGCGCTCAGCACGTGCTTCCTGTGCGGCTTGGCCGTCGCAGTCTTGGCGTTGTGCGCTGTCAGTTTGGCGGCAACTTTGCCTGTGCCGGCCAGCAGCGCGCGGGCCTGCGTCAGTTTTGCTATCTCTGCATCAAGTTGGGCGAGAATGGATTCAATAACCATAAAGTGAGCATAACTCAACTTTGATTTCCCGCCCAGCTTTCTTCATTAGTCCGGCAACTTATTCGCGAGCCATTTCCCGTTTTTCAATCGGCCTTGCCAATAGTTCCTTCTTTATATGCTTTCTGCAGCACATAGAACGCCTGCTTCTTCTGCCCCTGCTCCGAGATGAGTCCCTTGCGGTTGTACTCATCCTGTATCCCCGCCAGCGGCCGGTTCGGCGAGCGGAAATCCATAAGCACCCACGGACTCATCCCCCTGAGTTGCGGAATCTTATTCAGCATCGGCAGCTGGTGGCGATAGATATTCGCCTGAAACTCCTCCGTCCAGCGTTCGTTCTCGCTCCCATGCAGGCCGGCCTTCGCTCCGCCGCCAAACTCACTCACAACCACCGGCTTCTCATACGCAATCTTCCACTCGGTCGTGTCCGCCGACTCAGGCCGCCCCTCGTACCATCCGATGTATTCATTCACGCCGACCACATCCAGCGCCTCGCCCAGCGGATCATCCACGATCTTCGTGTGGCCCTCCGCGCGCACCAGCAGCGCCGCCGTAATCAGCCGCGTCGCGTCCAGCGCCCGCGCGCGCGTTGCCAGCGTCTCAATAAACTGCGTGCGCGCCGCGTTGTTCGGCGTCTCATTCGCCATCGACCACAGAATGATCGCCGCATGATTGCGCGACGTGTTGATCTCCTCGTCCAGTTGCTGCTCCGCCTTCGCCAGCACCTTGGGATTGTCAAACCCTAGCGCCCAGTACACAGGGTTTTCTGACCACACTAGAACGCCCATGCGGTCCGCCGCGCGCAGCATCGTCTCATCGTGCGGATAGTGCGCCAGCCGCACGTAGTTGCAGCCCATCTCCCTGGCCCAGCCCAGCAGCGTCTCCGCATCCTTGTCGCTGTATGCGCGGCCCGTACGATACGGCGCCTCGGCATGCACCGCAACGCCGCGCAGAAAGATCGGCTTCCCGTTCAGCAGTATCTCCGTCCCGCGCGCCTCCACCGTGCGAAAGCCCATCAGCTCATCCACCGAGTCCTGCCCCGCGCGCAGCATAACCTTGTATAACTTCGGCGTCTCCGGCGACCAGCGCTCCAGTCCCTTCACGCTGAAGTGCACAGCGGCGCGCCCGTCGCTGCCCGTCTCCGCCGATTGCTGCGCGCCTAACTCCGGAATCTCCACCTCTACCTTCGCGCCCGGCTGGCCATCCATCACATGCACCCAGCCTTCAATCTCGGAGCCTTCGCCGCGCTTCAGATGCAGATCATACTGGTCAATGAAACTCTCCGGTACCTCAATCAGTGAAACCTCCCGCGTAAGTCCGCCATAGTTCCACCAATCGGTCTCAAGTCCCGGCACTCCATCCTCAAGCCGCGTGTTATCCACCGCCGCCACCACAAAGTTCGCGCCTGCATGCACAGCCTGAGTAACGTCGCAGTTAATCGCCGTAAAGCCGCCCTCGTGCTCGCATACCTTCTGTCCGTTCACCCAGAACCACGAGCGGTAATTCGCCGCGCCCACATGCAGAAAGATATGCGTATGCGCCTTGGGCTCATAAGTAAAGTCGCGCTCATACCACATGGGCCCCTCATAGTAGAGCAGCGACTCCCGCTGCGTGTTCCAGTCGCCCGGAACCTTCAGCTTCGGCGCCGTGGCAAAGTTATACTCCGTGGGAAACGGATCGCCCGGCTTCGCTTTGTAATTAAGAAACCAGCCGTTTTTCTTTTCCACATGATGAAAGCTGAACAGCCCGGAGAAGTACGGATCGGCAATCGAGCCCCACTCGCCGTTCAAGGACGTCGCCGGCCTGCGGTCCGCGCCCGTCAGCACAATCGGCGCGGACTCCGCCCGCGCGGTCGCCGCCAGCGCCAGCAGCAGGGCACTCGCGGCCGCGCCGCGCAACAACTGCGCGGCAACCCGCGCATGCAAGGGTGCAGATAAGAGCTTCATGCCAGTTCCTCTTCAGTGTGAAAGTGATGGGTGAGCCCCCGCCGCATTTCAAATCAGTTGCGCGTTGGCTCCCGCCGGACTCGCCATCTTAACCTCTCGCAGGCGCGGCTGTACATGAAGCCCCCGCGGTCAGCCGGCGCGCAAACAAAAAGGGCGGGCCTCGTCGGCCCACCCCTTTTCGCCCTGCCTGAATTCCTGCGCCTCGCCTCAGCGCCCCATGAACATCACATGCACATACGTGCCCAGCCGCGAGTTAAACGCCAGATACCACCCCACGTGGTCAT